>JBKJRE010000135.1:0-3534 GCA_046594775.1 Rhizobiaceae bacterium
CTCTTCGCCTGCGCCCCCAAACACCTCGCTCATGATCAGTTCGGGGAGGGGCAGTCGCTTGCCCCAGCCCTGCGTTTGCAAGTCGGGTACCGGCGCGAATTCGGACACGCGCCCAACACACAGGTAAGCAACCGGCGCTACGTGGTCCGGGATGCCCAACAACATTTTCAATGCCGCGCTGTCCAGGATGCTTACCCAGCCTACGCCGATGCCTTCGGCGCGCGCCGCCAGCCAGAAATTCTGCACCGCACAGACCGTGCTGTAGAGGTCCATGTCAGGATTATGCCAGCGCCCCAGCGGAAAAGTTTCGGCGCGCCGTCGATTGCAGGTGATGCAGAGGTTCAGCGGACTTTCGCAGATGCCTTCGAGCTTCAGCTTGCGATAAAGCTCCTGCTTGTCGGCCGCGATGTTTTCTACTTCCGTCCGCCTGGCCTCGACAAACAGGTCGCGGACCTGTTCGCGGCGCTGGTGATCGCGGACGACGATGAAATTCCAAGGCTGCATGAAACCGACCGAGGGAGCATAATGAGCTGCGCGCAGCAGGCGAGCCAAAACGGCATCGTCGAGCGGCTCGGACAAGAAATGGCTGCGCACGTCGCGGCGCGTGAAGATCGCTTCATAGACAGCGTCTCGATCGGCTGGGTTGAATGAACTGTCTGAAATTGTACCGGTGGCCTGCATCGCGTTTCCCCTTGCGAACTGAAACAACGTCGATCCGCCTGACCATGCGGATGACTGTGTTTGCCAGGCCGGTCTTCTGGCTCGAGATCAACCCGCATCCGACGTCTTCCCGTCCTGACTGAACAGTGACATTTGCCGGAGCAGTCTCTCTTACAGCGCTGGGCGCGCCACGGACTTAAACCGTGTTCCCGATTCTCCCGCAAAAGCGGGCACCTGACGTTGCCAGCCTATCGCCTCGCGCGACAAAAGCCAGCGTCGTCTAAGATGGCGCCATCGTGCGGCCACGATGTCCCCAGCCATGACATGACATGGCGTGGCCTCAGCGGCGTTACGCGTTTAAGCTGGAACGATGATAACCCGACTCTATTCCCATCCGATCTTTCTTGAGCACCTGACGCCTGCCGGTCATCCGGAGCGCCCGGATCGCCTGCGCGCCATAGAACGTGTGCTGGAGGACGAAAAATTCGCCGCCCTGGACCGACTGCAGGCGCCGGAGGGCGATCCGGCGACGATTATCTATGTCCACCCGGAAAGCTTCATCGCAAGAGTCCGGGCCGCCATTCCGGAGGCCGGCCTTCAAAGGATAGATGGCGACACGACGGTCAGCCCGAAGAGCTGGCAGGCAGCTCTTACCGCCATCGGCGCAGCCAACGCCGCGGTCGACGATGTCTTCGCCGGAACGGCGGACAATGTCTTCGTCGCCTCGCGCCCGCCGGGCCATCACGCCGAAAAGACCACCGCCATGGGCTTTTGTCTGTTCAACAACGCCGCCATCGCCGCCAGATACGCTCAGAAGCAACACGGCGCCGAGCGCGTCGCCATTGTCGACTGGGACGTACATCACGGCAACGGCACGCAGGACATATTCTGGGATGACCCGTCGGTGCTCTATTGCTCGACGCACCAGATGCCGCTCTATCCCGGCACCGGTGCGCTAAGCGAAACCGGGGCGGGCAACATCGTCAACGCGCCGCTGAGCCCGAACACCGGCAGCGACATGTTCCGGCAAGCCATGACGAGCCGCATCCTGCCCGCGATAACCGATTTTTCGCCCGACCTGATCATCATTTCGGCCGGATTCGACGCCCACCACCGCGATCCTCTTGCCGAAATCAATCTCGACGAGGACGATTTCGACTGGGCAACCGGGCAATTGATGCAAAGCGCGGCCCGCCATGCCGACGGTAGGCTCGTCTGTCTTCTTGAAGGAGGTTACGATCTCCAGGGTTTGGCATTTTCGGTGGCCGCGCATGTCGGCCGTCTGATGAAAGGATGAATGATGGCCGCGGACCCCACTGAAGCCGGCGCTCCCAACGAAGACATCAAGGCGATGAGCTTCGAGCAGGCGCTGGCTGCGCTTGAGAAGATCGTTGACGATCTGGAGCGCGGCGACGTGCCGCTGGACCAGTCGATCCGGATCTATGAACGCGGCGAGGCGCTGAAGGCGCATTGTGACAGATTGCTGAAATCCGCCGAAGACAAGGTGGAAAAGATCCGCCTGTCGCGCGACGGCAAGCCCGTTGGCACCGAGCCGCTTGATGGGGATCAGTAGCCAAGGCTTGAATCTTCAAGGCTGGGCTTTAGATTGTCTGCGGCCCTGCAACGACGCTTGGCCTCCTCCGGTCTCGGGACAATGCCATGTGCCGCAACATCAGGACCCTCTTCAATTTTGATCCGCCGGCGACGGAGGCGGAGATACGCGATGCGGCGCTACAGTTCGTGCGCAAGATCAGCGGTTGGTCGCGTCCGTCGAGGCGCAACGAGGCGGCTTTTGAGCAAGGCGTTGCTGCGATCGCCGCGGCAACGCATCATCTGCTCTTGAGTCTTGAGACCGCGCAGCCGCCGCGCAACCGCGATGACGAGGCCGCGAAGGCACGCGCCAGGACGATGATCCGCTTTACCTGAGCATGTGCGGTTCCGGTGAATTTGGACAAAGCCAATTCATCGAAACATGCTTTAGCCGGATGCGTCCATTCCTGGCCATGAGAGAGACGGGTAATGAGCTTTTTTCCTGGACGCGATCCTGAGCCCGGCGACGCTTTCGCCAGTGACCAGATTGAGCTGATGGTCGTCGCCAACGCCAAGGACATTGGCGGGTTTGAAGTGCGGCGCGCCTTGCCTACCGCCAGGCGTCGCATGGTGGGCCCGTTCATCTTCTTCGATCGCATGGGCCCGGCCGTGCTGCGCGTTGGTCAGGCACTCGATGTACGCCCGCACCCTCATATCGGCCTGGCGACCGTTACCTATCTCTTCGACGGCCGGATTCGCCACCGTGATTCTCTGGGCACCGAGATGGTGATCGCGCCCGGCGACGTGAACCTGATGACGGCGGGCCGCGGCATCGTCCACTCGGAACGTACTCCCGAGGAACTGCGCGGCGCCCCGATGTCGATTTCCGGCCTGCAGACGTGGCTGGCGCTTCCTGATGGCAAGGAAGAGGAGGCGCCTCTGTTTGAGAACACATCGTCTTTGGCGCTGCCCGGCTTTGCCGCCGAAGGCGTTCAAGGGAGAGTCGTCATCGGCGAACTCGAGGGTGCGCGTTCTCCCGTGATAACTGCATCCGACACGCTTTATGCGGATTTCCGCTTGGAACCGGGCGCCAGAATCCAGATTCCCGCCGATGCCGAGGAGCGCGCGATCTACGTTCTGGATGGCAAGGTGTCGATTTCGGGCGATGGTTTCGGGGAAAACCGTCTGCTGGTCTTCCGGCCGGGGGACGAAATCGTCGTAACCTCGGAACGCGGCGCGCACTTCATGCTGTTTGGCGGCGCATCTATCGGGTCGCCACGCTACATCTGGTGGAATTTCGTCTCCTCGTCAAAAGAGCGCATCGAACAGGCCAAGGAGGAATGG
>JBKJRE010000222.1:0-3188 GCA_046594775.1 Rhizobiaceae bacterium
ATCGCCAGGACCGTATGATGCTGCTGGTCGACGTCGGCACCAATGCCGAGATCGTACTCGGCAACCGGCAACGAGTCGTCGCCGCCTCTTCGCCGACCGGCCCGGCCTTCGAAGGCGCCGAAATATCCTCCGGCCAGCGCGCGGCGCCCGGCGCGATTGAACGCGTCCGCATAGATCCCGACACGCTGGACCCGAAATACCGCGTCATCGGTTCCGAAAAGTGGTCCGACGAGGAGGGTTTCGACGAGGCTGTGCAGGCGACCGGCGTGACCGGTATTTGCGGTTCCGCCATCATCGAGGTCGTGGCGGAGATGTATCTTGCCGGCGTGATCTCGGAAGACGGCGTGGTCGACGGAACGCTTTCTGCACGAAGCCCTCGCATCATCCAGAACGGGCGGACGTGGTCCTACCTGCTGCGGGACGGCGACCAGAAAATTACCGTCACCCAGAACGATGTGCGGGCCATTCAACTCGCCAAGGCCGCTCTATATGCCGGCATCAAGCTGCTGATGGAAAAGCAGGGGGTTGAGACCGTCGACACGATACGGTTTGCCGGCGCGTTCGGCTCTTTCATCGACCCGAAATACGCCATGGTGCTCGGCCTCATCCCTGATTGCGACCTCGATCAGGTAAAGGCCGTCGGCAATGCTGCCGGCACTGGCGCGCTGATGGCGCTGCTCAACCGCGACCACCGCCGCGAGATCGAGACCGAAGTGGGAAAGATCGAGAAGATCGAGACGGCGCTTGAACCGCATTTCCAGCAGCTTTTCGTCGATGCCATGGCCATGCCGAACAAGGTGGACCCGTTTCCGAAGCTGTCGGCGGCGGTGAAACTGCCGCCTCGCAAGACGTTCAGTGCTGACGGCGTCGGCGGGGACTCAACCCCGCGTCGACGCGGCCGCGAGGGGCACGCTGCGCGACGGGAGCGCGGCTGACAAGCTGCAGACAATTGTATTAGTGACGCGGTAAGCGAGAATCCGCATCGAGATTGTTCTAGACTTTCGTCCTTAAATATCGAATTGGGCCCGCCATGGGCGCAATTGCAGCACGGAGGCCGATCATCCGAATCCTGTCGATACAATCCTGGGTCTGCTACGGCCATGTCGGCAACGCGTCTGCGGTGTTTCCGATGCAGCGTATGGGTGTCGACGTGATTGCCGTCAACACGGTGCAGTTCTCCAATCATCTCGGCTACGGCAGGCATCGCGGGCAGGTCTACAGCGGCGAGGACATTTCGGAACTGGTGCTGGGCCTGGATGAAATCGGCGCACTTGCAGACTGTGCTGGCGCGCTGTCCGGCTATATAGGCGACGCCGTCATCGGCAATGCCGTGCTCGATGCGGTGCGGCGGGTGCGCGCCGCCCGACCCGACGCGCTCTACTGCTGCGATCCGGTGATCGGCGACTACGATTCGGGGGTGTTCGTTCGCCCCGGTATCCCCGAATTCATGCGAAGCGAGGCGATCGCCGCGGCCGACATTGTCACCCCCAACCTGTTCGAACTGGAATATCTGTCGGGACATGCGATCCGGTCGCGTCGCGACCTGATCGCGGCGATGAAAAGCCTCGCAAGTCTTGGCCCGCGCTTGGTGCTGGCGACCAGCGTCCGGCTTGACGATACGCCTCCCGATGCCCTGGATGTGGCGCTGATGGCCGAGGGTGTGCTGCTTCGCGTCCGCACACCGCTGCTTGATGTGGCGATCAACGGTGCAGGCGACGCTATTGCGGCATTGTTTCTGACGCATCTGCTGCAGAATGGATCACCCGAAGGAGCCCTGGCGCATGCGGCGGCGGCAACCTACGGTCTGCTGAAGCAGACCGCAGATGCAGGCTCGCGCGAAATCCTGCTGATCGCTGCGCAGGATGAATTCGTCCGGCCGACGCACCGCTTTCCGGTCGAGAGGACGGAAATCTAGAACCTGCCGGTTTCGCGGAACACTTCGAACGTGGCGCGAATATGATCAGCCGCCGCCTTGACCGGCGCGCCCGCGTCCGGGGCGACAAACATGCCTAGCGTATAGTTGCCGATATCGGGCAGCCCGTCCTCGGCAGTCAACTCCACCATGTCGCTGCCGAGGAATGATTTCGGCAATGGCGCCACGGCAAGATCGGCCATGATGGCCGAGCGCTGACCCGCCGTGTGGGCGCTCATATAGGCAACCCTGTAGTTGCGCCCTTCCCGCCCGAGCGCTTCGAGCGCTCCAGCCCGCCAGGCGCATCCTTCCTCCCAGATCGACACCGGCAGAGGCTCGCGCATATGGGCGCATCCCCCCTTGGCTCCCGCCCAGACGATCGGCTCGGTCAACAGGACCTCTCCGCCGGCCAGCGTCGTCTTGTAGGAATTGGTTACCAGCGTGATGTCGAGAGCGCGGTCGTCCATGCGTCGGCGCAGGTTCGAACTCTGGTCGATGATAACATCAACGGCGACAGAAGGATGAGACTGGGCGAAGCGCTTCAGCACATGTGGCAGAACCCGCTCGCCGTAATCGTCCGGCGAACCGAGCCGCACCACGCCGGAAATATCCGGAATGATGAACTTCGAAACAGCCTCGCGATTAATCGCAAGCAGGCGTCTGGCGTAACCGAGAAGCATCTCCCCGTCTGTCGTAAGCGACACAGAGCGGGCATCGCGCGAAAATACCGAGCGGCCAAGGATATCTTCGAGTTTCTTGATCTGCATGGAAACCGCCGAAGGCGTTCGAAACACAGCACTCGACGCCGTGGTGAAGCTCCCCGTCTCGGCGATGGCGACGAAGGTGCGCAGCACGTCGAGGTCCAACAGCGGCAGCGGATGATTGAGGGGGGCGTTCATGGCCGTGCATCCTTCAATTAAACTGATCCAAACCATCATTTCAATTCGTTTGATTGAATACCAGATCAGCGCGATAGTCAACGTCATCGAAGGCAGGGTGAAAGGGTGAAGCTGGCAACAGGGCCGAAACACACCTGCTCCAGATGCGAACTCTGAGAGTTACCAAGAGGTCGTATTCACGTCAGCGAGACGGATCCGCCGTCTCGAAAAAGCAAAGGAACTGGACATGTCCATACTCTCATCCATCGGGCGCATCGCGGCCGAATTCAGCGCGGCGCGTGCCCGCCATCATACCGAACGCGCGATCCGCTCCCTGCCTATTGAATTGCAAAAGGACATAGGCTGGCCCGACGCATTCAACTCGGACACCGGCGTTC
>JBKJRE010000382.1:0-4287 GCA_046594775.1 Rhizobiaceae bacterium
GGAACCAAGCATCAAGTTTAACGACCAAAACTCAAGCGAGCACTGCGCATCAGGCCGTGCCCAACCCTATCGCGGCCCCGCCAGCCTCCAAAATGCCGGTAGTTCGAGGTGTCCAGCTGGATACTCAACCGATCGCTATCGAGCGACACGAGAGGATGCAGCCCCTTCCGCCAGCGGCGGCCATACCGCGGCTTAACCCCACCCGACGACGACCTTGTCCGGCCATCGCGGATGGCTCAGCCAAACACGCAGCCGAGTTTCCAACGCAGGCACGGTGTCCTCAAGCAGAATCGTTCCCTCAACGGTAGAAATCATCAGCGTTTTATTTGGCGTTTCGATAATCCCGTCGAATACGATCTCAAACTCGGCCGATACCTCGTCCGCTCTGCCGAGGTGAATTTCGGTTTCACCGTCAATTTCAGGATAGCAGCCCACGGAAACACAAGTTTCATTATAATTTATCATATTCCCCCTAATATGTTCCGGGGGTTTGCTCTTGAGATTGTCCGATATGAAAACGATCGAATTTTCCGGAGCATATTTCTTAGCTTTCACTGTATTATTTCCCCCATTTCACAGAGGTGATATTGCCTCCTTGGGCCATGCTACACGTTAGGCAATGTGGAAAAATGCGTTGCGTCCTCCCGGGAGAGTTAAGAGCATTTGGGTGTTGATGATCTCCGATGAAGTTTCCGTTCGGCGTTCCTGGGTTTCTAGTTCCGCAGGTGTGACAGCCAGATAATCTGCCAATGCGATTGTTTTCACGAATTTCTTCAGCCGTCCATCTTCGGCTCGGGCTTCGTGCCGGTTGCGATCAAGCCGCATGTGGTCCCGGCCCGATTCCCTTGCGCTGCAGTTCGGCAATTCTGTCCAGCGCTTGCCGCGTCGCTCCTTGGTTCGCAGCAATCTCACCCTCGACTGTCTCAAAGGCGCTTGGTCTGGGCTTCCACCTCGGTTCAAGTTCCCGGACCCGCCTTACCGCCGCCTGCATCTGCGCATGGCTGATTTCCAGCCTAGTCGCTTGGGCGGGCGTAATGTCTACCTGGCGCCCGGCGATCTGGCGCGTGCCGCCGCCGCGACCGCGCGGACGGTTCTGCACGAAGATTACCGAACTCTCCCCGGCATCCGTCCACTGCCCGCCATCGGAATTGCCGGCCGGCACACGCGGCTGCAGATGCCAGCGCGTGTTGCGCTTCAGGGCGTGTTGCAGCCTCCATCCGGCCACCAGCATGCGGCCGCCGGCGATAGCCGCCTTGGGCCGCAAGACGTCCCCTACTTCCTCATGAGTATGCATGAAACCAATCCCGCCCTACCCCCTGCTCCCATACCCCACCGCCTGCCGCTTTTCGTCATCGCTCAGGAAGCTCGCCGCCCCCAGCCTTGCCCACAGCGCGTCGCGCTCGCCCGACAGGCCGTCGATGGCGTCGGCGTCGTACCAGAGCTTCAGATCCCGCCCGAAAACCGGCGCCAGCCAGGCTGACAGCTCCCTGGCGGTGCGCGCCACCAGCGGCAGCACGGTCATGCGGTAGAAGGCGCGGTTGGCCTCCTGATAATTGGCAAAGGTGTTGTCGCCCGGAATGCCGAGCAGCATCGGCGGCACGCCGAAGGCCAGCGCGATGTCGCGGCTGGCGGCGTTCTTGGACTCGATGAAATCCATGTCCTTGGGCGTCAGCCCCATCGCCTTCCAGTCGAGCCCGCCCTCCAGCAGCAGCGGCCGCCCGGCCCGCGTCGCGCCCGAATAGCCGTCCTCGAGCTCGGCCTTCAGCCGGTCGAACTGCTCGTCCGAAAGATTGCCGCCCTCCTTCGGCGCATAGACCAGCGCGCCCGAGGGCCGTGCCGAATTGTCGAGCAGCGCCTTGTTCCAGCGCCCGGCGGCATTGTGCGTGTCGAGCGCCATGAGGGCTGCCTCAAGCGGCGGAAAACCGTAATGATCGTCGAGCGGGTGAAACAGCGCCAGATGCAGCGCGCCCCGCGCCTCGCCGGCCAGCGCCAGCGGCACCGAACGCCGCGAACCGCCCTGCCGGTAGTCGAGCGCCGTCGGCCAGCCGGTTGCGTCCGTCGCCACCGACACGCGGTCGGGCCTGAGCAGATGCAGTTCGCGCGCGCCGCCGGTGTCGAGCAGCTCGGCATAGGCGTTGCCCGACAGCAGCAGATGGCCGTAAAGCATTTCCATGAACGACCCGCCGGCCTGGCGCTGGTTCGGCCGCTCCATCAGCGCCAGCAGGGGATGCGTGTCGCGTTCGGCGGTGCCCTCGTACAGCAGCCAGGGAATCGCCGACGCCGTCTCGGCGATCAACCGCACCGAGCGGTGCGCCACCGGGTTGCGCATAAAACCCTCGCGGGCGAGTGCGGCATAGTCGCGCCGCGTCCAGCGCGCCTCGCCATGCCCGTGCAGCGCGACAAAGCCTTGCGCGTGCTTCTTTTCCGGCGGCGCGGGTTTGCCACGCGTCCAGGGCCAGTTCCAGTTCATGATTTTCTCTCTCTTGAGACCGCAACGGTTAGGCCGCGAAAGTCGCTCCGGGGCGCCAGATGGTGGTGCTTTCGAGAACCGACGCGCAGCGTACTTTTGGGTACGTGAGCATCGGAAGCGCAGAAAGCGCCGGCAGATGGCCGCTGGAGTAGAGTTTCGCGGCCGGCTCTAGAATTCCCGAACCCTCGGCTCGCCGGCCCAGCGCGGCATCAACTCGCCGATCGCCCAGACCAGCGCGTCTACGCGGTCGGGCGAGCGGCCTGCGGACAGCCCGTTGGGGCCGAAATCGCACATCTCGTCCTCCAGTTCGGCAAAGCGCCCGGCATGGCGCACCCTGCCCTGGCTGTAGAGGGCTGCCACCGGTTCGGCGCGCAGCCACTTGCCGCGATGCGCCCGCACTGCCTTGACCGGCGCCGCCGGATCGACGGTGCGGATCACCGCCGTCACCATGTCGCCGCCCTGGTTCACCTCGGCCACAAGGCAATCCGCCTGCAGGCTGTGAAACAGCGCCACGGCGCGCGCCGCCCAGTCCTGCGGCCGCGCCCCGCGCAGCGTCGCGTCGGCGATCACCACCGCATTGCCGGCAGCGTCGAGCCCGGCGGCGACGATGCCGCAGGCATCCGAATTGCGCCGCGAACTCGCCGGCGGGTCGACCGCCACGACGATGCGGCCAAGCTCAGGCGCCGCGTCGAGCCGCCTCTCTTCGATCATGGCGCGCGACCACAGCGCGTCGTCGCGGTCCTCGATCAGTTCGCCCGACAGTTCCTGGCGCGCCAAAAGCGTGCCGCCATAGCGCCGCTCGACGGCGCGCAGGAATCCCGGCGCCAGATTGGCGGCGTTTTCGACCGTCGGCATCCTCACCACCAGCACCGTCTCGTCGGCCATCAGCCGCTTGACCAGCCGCGTCGGCCTTGGCGTCGTGGTGGTGATCTGGCGCGGCAGGTGCCCGAGCCTCAGCCCGAACTGCAGCATGTCGTATACCGCCTCGGCGTGTTTCCACTTGGCCGCCTCGTCGCACCATGCGGCGTCGAATTGCGGCCCGCGCAGGCTTTCCGGATCTTCGGACGAAAACATCTGCGCCACCGCGCCATTCGACCATACCAGCCGGCGCCGCGTCGCCTCGAAGCGCGGGCGATTGCTGCGGGCGATGGTGCGGATGCCCGAAGGCCCGTCGATCATCACCTCGCGCACGTCGCCCAGCGTTTCGCCCACCAGCGCGATCTGGCCATAACCGCGCCTGGGCAGCGTGAAGGGCGGCAGGCCGTGCACCAGAGCGTTGACCCATTCGGCCCCGAGCCTGGTCTTGCCGGCGCCGCGCCCGCCTGTCACCAGCCAGGTCGCGGGTATAGGTTTGAGCAGCGGATACTGGCTCTTCCGCGTCCTAAGAAGCCACTGTTCGCCCACCTCCTGCGCTTTCGCCGTCCCCACTCTTACCTTCAAGAATCTCCTGAGCGAAGGCGTGGGCAAGCTCAATGATCTTGTCGTTGATAGCCTGAAGTATGTCTGCCAGTTCTTCATCCTGTGCGATCTGGTTCTCTCTGACGGCTTCTTCCGGCCGCGTTATTTCGACGATCTTTTCGAGGCTTCTGGTCAGCGCTATGATCCCCTCGATCTCCGCCTTGTCGATGCGCCCGCCGCCCTCGAGGGCTGCGCGCGCCACTTCCTCCAGCCGCTCCAGCAGCATGTTGCAGAGAATGCGTATCCGCTCGAGCACGTCGCCCATATGCGGCCGGTCTAGCCGCCAGCCGTCGCGCTCCGCCTCGCGCCGCAGCGACGCCAGCGAGCGGTTCGCGGCATCGGCCAGCAGCGCCATCGAC
>JBKJRE010000412.1:0-3424 GCA_046594775.1 Rhizobiaceae bacterium
GGTGAACTTGACCGTTCCGCTGAGATCGCCGGTCGCCTTCTCCAGCGCCAGCGCCGCCAGCGGCCCGACGTCGGGAAGCTTGAAGTCGATCGTGCCGAGCGGCAGGAACTTGTCGTCCAGCACCAGGTCGCCGGAAATCCGGTTCTCCCCGAGCGAGATCGAAAGGTCCTTGACCTCGCGCTTGCCGCCCGCGGTCGACAGCACGGCCGTCCCCTTGATCTGCTCTCCGCCGACCGTTCCGCTGAGCGAAACATTCGCGGCCGGATTGTCGAGATCGGCGCGTCCCGTCGCCTCCAGCTTGAGACCGGCGATCTCGCGGTTGGCCGCCTCGATCCTGTCGCTGGTCACCGTCACCGAAACGTCGGGGCCCCGGAGCGGGCCCTTGGCGGTCAGGACGAAATCCACCGCCCCCTTGGCGTCCTTTGCCAGCAGCCCGACATCGCCGAGCTTGCCGGAGATACTGGCGTCGATCTGCTGGTTGGCCATCTGGACCTTGCCCGATGCCTCCACCGCGCCCGAGGACACGGAAAATGGCTCCGCAGAAACGTTGCCTTGCGTGTCGCGCACCAGACTGGCGCTCAGCTTCACCCTGTCGGCAAGCACGGGCCGCACGGAGGCCGGAAGGGCAGCCGACGCGACATCGGTGTTGAGATCGAGCGTGATCGAGCCGTCGGCCAGCGAGACCTCGCCGGCAAAGCTGCCGTTCAACGCATCGCTTGCGACCGACCCGTCGTTCACCTTGAGCGTGTCGGCGCTCAACGCGCCGGCGAAACCGGCGCTGATCCTTCCGGCCACCAGCGGCGCGATGGTTGGATTGTCGATGGTCAACGAATCGGCGGTGGCCTTGCCGGTCACCGGGCCGGTGCGGCTCTCGATGCTGAAGGCGTCGGAATGAATCTGGACTGACAGATTGTCTAGCGCCACCGCATTCGTCGACAGCTTGGCGATTGACGCGGATATATCCAGATTGGGTTCGCTCCCGTCGCCGATGGCCCGCAGCGTGGCCGAGCGCACCGTCATATCGATCGGGCTTTCCTCGGTCCCGAATGAAAGCCGCAGGCCGTCGCCTGTAGCATCGGCCTCGACCACGAAATCGCTGGCGCCCTGCGGGTCGATGGTGCCGCGCGCCGAGCCGCGCACCGCATTGCTCTCGATTGTGGCGCGCTCGATCTTCACGCCGCCGTCCGAGTTAGCGGTGCCGGCGACGTCGAACACCGTCTTGCCGGAAAGAAGTGGCTGCAGCATCTCGGGCACGAAGCGCTGGAACTCACCGTCGCCCTTGGCCTCGATGACGCTTCCCTTGTCGGTCAGCTGATGACGTCCCTCGACGCGCGTCACCACCACACCGTCGACGGCGAAGGTGCCGCTGCCCTGCCAGTCGGCGACCGGGCCGCTTCCCGAAATCTTGATTTCCACCGGCGGCGCGCCGGGCAGTTTCAGCAGGTTGGCGAGAATGCCGCCCTGCGGCTCCGAGCCGTTGATGTCGACGTCCACCCGGTTGTCGTCGGGCACGAAATGCATCGACGCGTCGATGGCGCCGGCCTGCCCGTCGCTGCGCGCGACATTCAGCTCGGCCTCCAGTTCAAGCGGCGAGGCATCGGCCCTGAGTGAACCCTTGGCCGCGACGGAGGCGACGCCGCCGGCCAGCTCCGGACCGATGGCGATATCGGGCAGGTCGATCTGCTTGAGCGAAAGCGACACCGGCAGCGAAAACGAGCCGCCCGCATCCTTTGCCGTCGGCTCGCTCTTCGGCAGCCTGGCGATTTCGAGGCGCTCGGCGAAAATCCGCTCGGCGCGGAATGTCATGGAAAGCAGCGCCAGCGGCGACCAGTCGACCTCCACCCCCCTGCCGACGAACCACGGGCCTTGGCTGTCTTCCAGCACCAGGCTGTCGAGCGTCAGATGCCCGCTCCAGATCCCGTCGATGCCGCTGAGCCTGATCGTCTGCCCCGGCGACGACGCGAAGCCGGAGATCATGGCGGCGAGATTGTCGCGCCCCCGCTCGGTCATCGTCAGCACCAGGATGGCGCCGAAAGCCAGGGCCAGCACCGCCAGGATCGCGTAGCGCAGCAGGCGCAGGAAATGTTTGAGATAGCGCATCGGATCAGAACGCCTGGCCGACGCCGGCGTAGATGCCGAAGCTTGGATCGCCGGGCTGGCGGTTGAGCGGCACGGCCGCGTCGATGCGCAGCGGGCCGAAAGGCGTCAGGTAGCGCAGCCCGATGCCGACGCCGACGCTGAAATCCGCGAAATCCGGGGCTTGGCTGGTCGAAACGGAGCCCGCGTCGATGAACGGCACGATGCCAAGCGTATCGGTGACAGCCACACGCAATTCCAGCGACGTCTCGACGAGCGAGCGGCCGCCGGTCGGCTGCCCGTCCGGCGCCCTGGGGCCGATGCCCTGATAGGGATAGCCGCGCACCGAGCCACCCCCGCCGGCATAGAAGCGCCGGTCGGCGGGAATGTCCTCGATAGCGGCGCCGACGATCGAACCCGCCGACACGCGACCGGCAAGCACGAATTTCCCGGCCTGGTCGATGGCCTGGTAGGCCGATGCATCGCCCTTCAGCTTCACGAACGTCGCTCCGGTGAGAAAATCATGCGCCGGCTCGGCAAAGGCCGCGAGCCGGAAGCCGGACTTTGGATCCAGCCTGTTGTCGCGGTTGTCGAAGACATAAAGCGTCGGAATGCTGGCGATCAGATGGCGCTGGCCGTCCGGGTTGTAGTAATCCTCGACATTCTCGTAATCGAGCGACAGCTCCACCGAGGCGCTCTGCTCCTTGGTGATCTGGTAGGACAGGCCCGCGGTCCCCTTGGTCGAGAACCGGTCATAGGCGTCCGGATGCTCGAAGACCGTCTTCACATTGGCGAAGAATTTCGAATCCGGCCCGATCACCCCCGGCTTCTCGAACAGGATGGCTGCGTTGTAGTTCAGCCGCGAGACATCCGTCGTGTCGCTGATGCGGCCGATGGACCCTTCGATGCGCAGCGTTTCGGCCTTGCCGAAAAGATTGCGATGGCCCCAGTATCCTTCCAGCCCGATCCCCTCGGTGTTGGAAACCGTGGCGCCGACGCCGTAGTAGCGCAGCTTGCGTTCGCTGACTTCCACAAGGATCGGAATGTCGCCATTCGCATCCAGCCCCTCGGCCTGCTTGACCGTGACCCTGGAGAAGACACCGAGCGCCAGCAGCCGGTCGCGCGCGTCGTCGATTTCCTTGGGCGAATACGTCTTTCCCGGCTTGAGGCCGGTGACGTAGCGCGTGAAGCCCGGATCCATGGTCTCGGTGCCGGCGACCGAGGTCTGGCCGAAACCGGCCACTGGTCCGGCCTCGACGTCGAGTGAGACACCGAGCGTCGCGCTGGCGTGGTCGGCGACGATGTCGCGTCCCGTAACGGCAGCGAGCGGCCGACCCTCTTCCTGAAG
>JBKJRE010000415.1:0-4734 GCA_046594775.1 Rhizobiaceae bacterium
CTACGACGATCTGTGGAAAGCCGTCGGAAAAGTCTGCGATCTATTTACGCCACAGGAGTGCTGGAACTACTTCCGGCAAGCCGGCTGTGTTGCACATTAAGCGCCCGATGCTCTAAACACTGACCACCGACTCCGAGGCCGGAAAGGGCTCAGATACCCTTCAGGTACTCGACCAGATCGCTCTTACTCTGATCGTTGAGATCCAGTTTGAAATGACCATCGTAGTGATTCACAACGTCAAGCAATGTCGCGAACCGTCCGTCGTGGAAGAAGCCGCGCTTCTGGTGCGCCCACAATCCGGCGAGTGGCGTCGTGCGGTACATGTGAGTGGGTGAGCGGTCGGCCTGGAACGCGTCGATGCCCATCTCTTCGGGAGTATGCATATTGTGCCCCGGCTCCGTGAAGAGCGGCGGCACATGGCAGGTGGCGCATTGGCCTTGACCGTTGAACACCACCTTCCCGCGTTCGAATGCAGCTTCGTCGTATGATCCAGCCGGTGCCTTTGGCGCCGGGAGCGAGAGCTGGTAGAAGTGAAGTGCGGCCAGCTTGGGCGTCACTATGTCAGGCTTCTCACGCGTGTTCCATGCGCCGCTCTTGGCGGAGACTGGATACTGATCCTTGTCGCCGAACCGGGCGTCGAAATACGTTCCCAAACCATGCATCTGGGTCACCCCGACATAGGCGTTCCAGTAGGTGACCGATCCTGAGCCCGTTGAGGTGGCCAGGTCCACCCCGGCCAAGCCGAACGCCGGCGGGATCAACGTTCCAGCCTGCTTACCATCGGGTCGTAAAGCTTTTCCATCTTTGTTCAGAAACGCGTCGTAGCGGCCGGGACCCCAGCTTGCGAGCACCTTCTTCACAGTCTCGACGTCGACGCCGAGCAGGTCAGTGAACGGCGTGAGGTTGGGCGCCAACGATACGATCGCACCAACATTCAAATCCTGATTGGGCCACCCGTCGAGTCGCTTGCCGATACCAGGCGCGAACGAGTCGTCTACGGTCGAATGGCAGAACGCACACTGAATGCCCATCAACTTGACGCCGCCGTCAGGGTTGGCGAAGGCCGTGACGCCGACGACAGCGTTCAACTTAAGAAGGGCGATCGTGGTCGCCGGATCGTCGAGATCGACCTTACCCGCCACGATCTCCTTTTTCAAATCATCTGGTAGCACGTCGACATCCACTTTTAGCCCGACCGAGAGCGCGGTATTAGGGGAAACGCCGGGGCCAACGCCACCGTTCTTCTCGCCGGCGATGGCCTTGTGCAATTGAAGCGCATCACCCCAGAATGCTTCGCTGCCGAACGTGTCGTAGCGGAAGGTCTTCCTTCCCTCTTCGAGCATCGTCTGAGCATGCAGCGCGGCTACGGCGTCAAAATCATTGTCACTCTGCTGAGCAACGATAGGAAATATTGCCAAACCCAGCCCAAGCACCGCAACGGAGCCGACGACCAATAGCTTTCGTTTCATGACACCCTCTCGAATTCGAAAATGTCGCGCCATAACGACACTACGGTCGGCGCTGTTTCTGCAGAAGACAACCAAATAAACGATTTGACAAACTATGAGCGCCGGCTCGCGCGGTCAGTTACTTTTGTAACACATTGGACCTCAAATGCGTCAATCGGTGAGCACAGTGCCAAGCTTGACTGGGTCAATCATTACGTGGCCGCGCGCGGTGTAGTGCACGGCTCCATCCCGGCGAAGAGAGTTGAGGGCCGTAGAAATACGTTCCCGACGCGCAACCACCATTTGGGCGATTTCTTCCTGGGTAAGGTATATCGGAATCTCGATCAGTGAGCCTGTTTCCCGGCCTATCTTGTGCGCGAGAGTCAGCAAGACCTTGGCGAGACGACGATCGACGCCATCCGTGGCCATTGTGTTGATTTGCTCGTAGGCCTCTTTCAGCGCGCGGCAAAAGACATCGATCATCGTGCTCATCAGAGTCGGATTCGCGATCAAGACGTCCTTGATTTCCTGGAACGGCACGGGGATCGCGGCGGTCCGCTCTAATGCGACGGCTCGATCCGGGCGTTCGGACTCAGAAACGCAAAGCTCTCCGACCAAGTCGCCTCGCTGCCGCACGTCATAAATCACTTCATGGCCGTTCGAAGTTGTGGCTCCCACTTTCACGAAGCCGCTCTGCAGAAAATAGAGGATCCGGGTGCTGTCCCCGACATTGTAGATCACATCGTTCTTTTCGAAAGTCGTGACCTTCCGGTTCGGAAGAATTACGTCGCAAAACTTTCCACGGAAGACCGACAGCAGACCCGTCGAGACAACCGCCTGGCGAGAAAAGAAGCCATTATGGTCTGGGCAGGGGACCGGTTCATTGGCCAACTGCAACCCTAGAAGGACGTGGTCTCGCAAACCGTTTATCATGAGGCACCCGAAAGTAAGCTGATCATTCTAACTGCGTTGGCGCTCCTGGCCGCAATCCCAAGGCAGGCGGCTACAATGTGCTTGGACATGTTCAGGCCGCTTTCGCTATCGAATGGTAACAGCCCAAAAAAATAGCCGCTTCGCCCTCATTCTCGGGCGCATGAACGCTCACCAGGTTTGCTGCCATCCTGACTGTTTCCCGGCCTGGCGGGGCGTGCTATTGTCGATTGCTTGTCTTATCCTTGACATCGCGAAGGATGACGGCGCCGCCAAGCATGCGCGTCAGGGGGCCGATACCGTGAGCCGGCCTTTCATGTTGGGGTGGAAACGGCAGTAGTATTCGACGGATTCCGCCTTCTCCACGACCATGCTCGCAGACTTCTTTGGTGAGATCATTACGTCCCAGCCGCCTTTGACGGTCGCGGTATGGGCGAAGATGTCCTTGTTGACCCATTCGATCGTGTCGCCAACCTTTGCACTGATTTCAGCAGGCGAGAACACGAGCTTGTCAATCGTGACCCGGATGATTTCGGCCTGCGCCGAAACAACATCTAAGGCCAACGCGAGCACGACAAGTAGCCAGAGATGCCGTTTCGACAACATGGTCGGAATCCTTACTTGAGTTCAGCTACGACCTGTTCGGCATGCTGTTCATGGCCTTGGAAGATCTTCAGGCCGGTTTCGAGCAGGCTCTTGAGCTCGGCGTTCTCCGCCGACGGAATAAGCAGGGTTTCGAGCGCAACATTTACCTGTTTATGATAGACGATCTCGTTTTCGAGATAAGCCTTGTCGAAGGCAGCGCCGTCGAGTGCTGCCAGTTTGGTACGTTCGTCGGTCGCCGCCTGGGCTAAGGCCTTGCTGGTGTCGTTGTCTTCAGGTGTGACATTGAGCTTCTTGACCAAGTCAAGCGCCTGCACGTTCACGGCTTCATGGTCGCGCACCATGTCCTCGGCGAAGGCCAAGACAACTTCGTTCTTGGATTTAGAAATGGCGAGCTTCGCCGCCTCGACATCGATCACACCGGCAGTATACGCAATGTGGGCGATCTGCGGGTCAGTGGGTTTGTCCGCTGCCTGCGCTATCGGCGCGAAACAGAGTAGGCTAAGCGTAGCTAATGCCGCAGTCGTTCGAATAAACATGTGGACCTCCTTAGCCCGGAAATACCAAGGACACCGGGCATTGTTTTCAGTTGACGATCATTGGATGCCGTGCGGCAGCAAACGTTCCCAAGAATTAAACGGGAAAGCCAAGCTGCTGCATCACGGCGGTCGTTAAGCGTTCGCATCGCCGGCCCGCAAATGGGAATGCGTCCAGCAACACGGGGCCTATTTCCTGCTCCAGATGTTTGCGCAAGAGGTTCCTCGCGCGATGCAGCCGCGTCTTGACGGTCTCCGGACGCAATCCAAGCACCTCGGCTGTCTCGTCGGTGCTCAATCCCTCGATCACCCGTGCGACGAAAACCGTGCGAAAGGCGTCAGGAAGATTGTCGGTTGCCCGTTCGACAAGCTGCAAGATTTGCCGTTGCGCCATCATTCGCTCCGGATTGTCGTTGCTTGTGTTGAGAGGGAACTGAATGATCTGGGCGGCCGATCCGCTATCAATCGATGTCGAGCGGTCAGCGATCCGTCGCTGCTTGCGCAAGCGTCCGAGCGCCTCGTTGATCACGATGCGAGAGAGCCACGTGGCAAGCGTGGAGTCTCCGCGGAAGTTCTGTAGATGCGTGAAGGCCCTGACATAGGCTTCCTGGACGATATCCTCGGCTTCGCTGTCGTTTCGACAGACGCCTCGGGCGATACGATAGAGTCTTTGGTTATGTGTCTTCATTATCGTGCGAAATGCGTCGCCGTCGCGGGCGAGAGCCCTTCGCACCAACTCCATGTCGCTCGGCGCGTCGACGGTTTCTACAGTGCGTTGTCGAGAATACGTCATTTTACACCCTCCTTCACTCTACATCAGATGGCGACTTACCCGAAAGGTTCCCATAATTCGTTGTAATGTCGGCGCGAGCCGGAACTGGTTGTCCGTCGACTTGGTGCAGGATGTGCGATCGGCGGCGAGATGCGTCTTCCACGACTTGATGTGGTTCTCGGCCGCGCCGCGCCGGCAGTAGACATCCTCGTAGAGCGCCTTGGCCTTGCCACCTGCAAGGTTGGTGACGATGAAGCGGGTATCGGCACCTTGGGCGCCGACCTCGACGCGGGCGATGATGCGCTCGACACGGCTCCAACTGGCGGCGCCGTCAACGAATTCCTTGAACCTGCGGACCTTGCCCGTCTTCGCCGACGCTTCGAAGCGCGCCGTCGTGCTGGTCTCCAGATCCGCGACATGCTTGCGCAGGGTCGTGGTGGGCGCC
>JBKJRE010000454.1:0-4305 GCA_046594775.1 Rhizobiaceae bacterium
GCCAGCATCTGGTGCCCGAGGCAGATGCCGAAAACCGGTATCTCGGTCTTGAGAAGATCCTGAATGACGGGAACCGCATAGGTCCCCGTGGCCGCCGGATCGCCGGGCCCGTTGGAAAGAAATATGCCGTCAGGCTGCATGGCGAGTATTTCATCCGCGCCGGTCGTCGCCGGAACGACGGTGACCTTGGCGCCAAGCCCGGCGAGCAGGCGCAGGATGTTGCGCTTGACGCCGTAGTCGATGGCCACGACATGCATGGACGGATCGGCCTGGTCGCCATAGCCCTCGTTCCAGACCCATGGCGCCTCGCGCCATACGGATGACTGGCCCGATGTGACATCCCTGGCCAGATCGAGGCCGACAAGTCCCGACCATTCAGCGGCGCTGGCTTTCAATGCGTCGACGTCGAAGACGCCATCCGGCGCATGGGCGAGCACCGCATTGGGCGCGCCCTTTTCGCGCACCAGCGCCGTCAGGGCGCGCGTGTCGATGCCGCACATGGCGACAATGCCTCGCCGCTTCAGCCACTGGTCGAGATCGACCCCGGCGCGGTAGTTCGACGGGCTGGTGACCTCGGCCCTGAAGATGGCGCCCACCGCGCCGTGACGCGCCGCCGGGTTCAGGTCTTCCTGGTCCTCGTCATTGGCGCCGATATTGCCGATATGAGGGAAGGTGAAGGTGACGATCTGGCCGGCATAGGACGGATCGGTGAGGATTTCCTGATAGCCTGTGAGCGCTGTGTTGAAGCAGACCTCGGCCACCGCGCTGCCAGCAGCGCCGAGCCCGCGGCCTTCGACGACGGTGCCGTCGGCAAGCACCAGGAGGGCGGTGGGTTTTTCGGTGGCCCAGGCGGCGGTTGCTTCGGCCATTCATCTTCTCCGGACAGGCAGTGGCGGTCCGACTTGCCGGGCAGGAAAGTCGTTGCGTGACCCGCGGCCGGCGGCGGCGATCATCGCTGCCTCCTCACCCCAAATATCCGGTTCACGCAAGGCCCAGTACATAGGGGATGGCACCCGGCCGGTCAATGATTCCCAAACTTGCGGCGGCAAATTGTTAAAGCAATAAATTTCAATGGCTTGCCGTACGATATTCGAAATTGCGTCAGGTGCGGGCCGCGTCTATGGTCTGCGGCTTCCACAGGAGAGACACACAATGCGCGCAAAAATCGCCGAGGCGCTGAAGTCGGCGCAGAAGGCACAGGACAAGGAACTGGTTTCGACGCTGCGCATGATCAGCGCCGCGATACAGGACCGGGACATCGCCAATCGCGGCACTGGCAAGCAGGCCGCGAGCGACGACGAGATCCTGCAGATCCTGACCAAGATGGTGAAGCAGCGCCAGGAATCGGCGAAAGCCTTCGAGGATGGCAAGCGTCCCGAGCTTGCCGCCAAGGAAAATGCCGAGATCGCCATCATCAACGGTTTTCTGCCGAGCCAGATGGATGACGCCGCGATGCGGGCAGCCATTGCGCAGACCATTGCAGCCGAGGGCGCAAGCGGCTTGCGCGACATGGGCAAGGTGATGAACGCGCTGAAGGAACAATACCCGGGCCAGATGGATTTCGGCAAGGCGAGCGGCATCGTCAAGGGAATGCTGCAGTAGCGTCAGCGAAGGATTCATATCGATGCAGCGACGTCGTTTCGGCAGTCTCTCGACGCAGGTTTCGGTCATCGGCCAGGGCACCTGGCAGATCGACGGCGCCGACGATGAAGCCGCGGCCGCAGTGCTGCGCAAGGGCCTCGACCTTGGAATGACGCATATCGACACCGCCGAAATGTATGGCGAGGCGGAGTTGGTGGTCGCCGAGGCGATCAAGGGCCGCCGCGACAATGTTTTTCTGGTTTCGAAAGTGCTGCCGAGTAACGCTTCGCGCGCCGGGACCATAAAGGCCTGTGAGCGCTCGCTGGCGCGTCTGGGTACCGACCGTCTTGATTGCTATCTGCTGCATTGGCGCGGTCGCTATGCGCTTGAAGAAACGATCTCGGCGTTTGACGAGCTGAAACAGGCCGGCAAGATCGCGTCGTGGGGCGTCAGCAATTTCGACGAGGACGACCTGCAGCAGGCGCTCGATATCGCGGGAAAGGGCGCCATCGCCTGCAATCAGGTGCTTTATCATCTGGAAGAGCGCGCCATCGAGCACGCGGTCATTCCCTGGTGCCGGAAGAACGATGTCGCGGTCGTTGCCTACAGCCCCTTCGGGCACGACCGCTTTCCGGGGCCGCAGTCACGGGGCGGCAGGGTGCTGGCGGAGATTGCAGCCGACCATGCCGCTTCCGAGCGGCAAGTCGCGCTGGCCTTCCTGACACGGTCGGCTTCGGTCTTTGCGATTCCCAAGACGTCGAGCCGAAAGCATGCCGCCGACAATGCGGCGGCGGGCGATCTCGAACTGAGCGCAGACGAGGTCAGGCGGATCGATGAGGCTTTCCCGCGGGGCTCCCGCCCGCATGGTCTGCCCATGATCTAGCCCAAGAAATTCATTTAGGATTTTCACCGCTCCGAGGCGTAACGCGGCCATAGGGCACGCGCAGCCAGATGCGTTCGTGAAAATAATAGAGCAGGGACTTCGTCAGAACTTCGGTAAAGCCGATGGCGGCGGCCAGTTTCACGCTTCCGGTGATGAGCAGCGAGATCAGCATCGTGTCGATCGAGCCTGTGACGCGCCAGCTGAGAGCCTTGGCAAAACTTCGCGATCGGGTTTCCATGTGCATTCCCTCACTGGAACAGAAGACCTAGCTTTATGCGGTGGCGGTGATGCGGGGCAAGGTCCAATTGAGGACGTTCGCTCCGGCAGCACGGAAAGGAATTCCAGAAATCCGCCGTGGATTGGAATTGGGCGCGTTTGAGATGCGCGTCCGCGCAAGACCGTTGCGGGGTCTATCGCCGGTCCGTCAAACTGGCGGACAAGGGTCGGACCGCACCGCTGCGCCGCTCCCAGACATAAGAAGCAAGGGCAACCGCGGTGGCAATAGCCATGGCCGCGACGCCGACAAGCGGCAGCATCCGATAGCAATATCCGGCCGCCAGCATCATCGAGCCGAACGAGGCGGCAATGGCGATGCCGATGTTGAAGCCGGACGGGATCAGCGACGACGCCAGATTCGGTGCGTCGGCAGTCCAGGTCAGTATGCGGGTCTGGATCGGCGTGCCGATC
This sequence comes from Rhizobiaceae bacterium, assembly GCA_046594775.1. Lineage (GTDB taxonomy): Bacteria > Pseudomonadota > Alphaproteobacteria > Rhizobiales > Rhizobiaceae > CAMYMG01. The sequence goes on from JBKJRE010000454.1 coordinate 3,152, forward strand.
GCGAAATTGAGGCCGCCCCATATCGTCAATGCGGCGACCATCGGGACCGGATAGGGGCTCGCAAAGTAGACTGTGGCAAGGACAACGCCCTGCAAGGCAAGCATGGCGATGAGAGATGGCATCAGTCGGCCGGCGGAGAGCCTCCCGCCGATGAACACGCCGACGGTCGCGCCGAGCCCGTTGAGCAGCAATACCCAAGGGACAAGGCCGGCATCCAGGCCGGTGACATTTTCGAGCAAAGGGGCGATGTAGGTGTAGGGCACGAACTGGCAAAGCATCAGCATCAGCATGAGGATGAGCGAGGTCCAGACCTGCTGCCTCCCGAGTGCCTTGACCTCCTTGCGCAGTCCAACCGCGACCGGCGCGGCGCCGGCCTGCCGCGGCAGCATGACGGCAATGGCCAGCGCCGCGACAAGGCCAAGAGCAAACATCGCCCAGAAGGTCCAGCGCCAGCCCCATACGTGGCCGATGGCTGTGCCGACGGGTACGCCGACGATTCCCGAGACGGTCAGGCCCGCAAGGATCAGCGCCACCGCCATGCCGCGCCGTTCCTCGCTGACAAGCCCGACGGCGACGACCATGGCGACGCCGAAATAGGCGCCATGCGCCACGGCGATGGCGATCCGAAAAAGCAGCATGGAGGTGAAATCGGGCGCCAGGGCGCAGGCCAGCTGGCCGAGGGTGAAGGCAAGCGTCAGCCCAAGAAGCAGAGTCTTGCGCGGCAGGCGCGCCGTGGCAAGCGTCAGGAGCGGTCCGCCGAGAGCGATGCCGATAGCGTAACCGGAGACCAGATAGCCCGCGGTGGGTATCGAGACCCTGAGGCCGTCGGCAACCTGAGGAAGCACGCCGGCGATGACAAACTCGGTTGTGCCGAAGGCAAAGGCCGCAATGAAGAGGGCGATAAGGGGCAGCGACATGAAGGTCTCGGCACGGCTGGCGGGCGATGGCGGCTTCAGACCACGAATGCCATCCCCGGGCAATTGACAAAATATGGCCGGAACATCAGTCGAATTGCACGCGCCTGCCGCCGATCCTGTGTTCCCCGCCCTAATACCAAAGGTCGTCGGCGCTGACTCTTTCGTGATTTTGCGAGAGGCCGATCAGCTGATTCCCTGATGCCGAAGGAGATTCGGCGATGAGACCAGGGGTGAAGC
>JBKJRE010000078.1:0-2596 GCA_046594775.1 Rhizobiaceae bacterium
CCCGGCAATCGCGCCCAGCACACCGGAGGCAACGAAGGCGCTCATGCGAACGCGTCCGACGGCCACCCCGGTCAGCCGCCCGACCTCGCGCCCCCGGCCGGTGAACAGCAATTGCTGACCGAAGACGGTGTAGGACAGGATGTACCAGATGATCGCAGCAAGGACGATCGCATAGTAGAAGCTGATGGGGATGCCCGCGATACGGTTGATGATCACGTATTGCATCAGCGTGCGCGAGACGCCGCTGATCGTCTGGCTGTCACTCATCCACAGAGTGATGCCGTGGAGAAACGTCCCGACGCCCAGCGTGACGATAAGCGAATGCACGCGAAAATAGAGCGTGATGGCGCCGTTCATCAGGCCAACGACCGCGCCGGCAGCGAGCGCGACCGGTATGATATAGCCGAGCGGTATGCCCATGCGCGCGCTGAGCAGGGCCGTCAGCATCGACACGAAGGTCAGCGTCTGGGCAATCGACAGGTCGAAGTCGCCGGCAGTCAGTGGAATGATCAGTCCGAGCGTGACAATCACCAGAACCGCCTCCGACCCGAAGATCGACGAGAAGTTCGACCAGCTGAGGAAAGTGTCGGGGCGCATGATGCCGAACAGGGCGATGACCACCAGCCACACCAGTAGCAGGCCGAAACGTTCGATCTGGTGACCGAATCTAGGCATGGGATTCCCTACGCCGATGCATGTACCCGCGTCTCCCCGTAGCAGGCGGCTTCGATTGTGGCCTTGCTGACTTCGCTGCCGGTCAGTTCGGTCTTTATGCGGCCGCGCTCGAATACCAGGACCCGATGGGCTATCATTTCGAGTTGTTCGAATTCCGATGTCGCGCAGATTATCGCGGTGCCCTGGGCGCAGGCTTCAAGCAGGCGTTCGTAGATCTCCCGGCGAGCACCGACATCGATGCCCTGTGTCGGCTCGTCCAGCAGGATCAGGCGCGGTGCAAGCTGCAGCCATTTTCCAAGCAGCAGTTTTTGCTGGTTGCCGCCGGAAAGTTCCGACGCCGCCTGCCACGGTGTTTCTGCTTTCACCACGAAGCGACGCATCAAGGCGGCGGTCATCGTTTCGCGGACGCCATGTCTTAAAAGGAAGCGATCGTCGCCGCGCGCCGCCATCGGCAGCATCGCGTTCTCGGTCAGACTCAGATCGAGTGCGAGCCCGAGCTTCTGCCGATCGGCCGGAATGAACACGATGCCGGCGGCGATCGCCGCGGACGGGGTCATCGTAGCGAGATTGTGGACAATACCCCCGATCTCAAGCCTGCCTTCGATTGCCTTTTGCGCGCCGGCCAGCAAATAGGGCACCTCGTCATAGCCGCAGCCGATCAGCCCGGTCAGTCCGAGGATCTCTCCGGGCGCGACATGGATGTCGAGATCGCTGATTGTCTTGCCCGACAGCCCGACGACGTTCGATGCAGCGTCCTGTTTGGGCAGTGCATGTGCCACCATCCGCTCCTGCGCAACGGCCCGCCCAACAATTGCCTCGACGATGTGAGCGCGACTGGTCTGAGCGATGTCGAACGTGTCGATGACATGGCCATCGCGCAGTACCGTCGCGCGGTCGGTGATCGTCATCACCTCGTCGATGTCGTGGGAGACGAAGATGATGCTGACGCCGGTTTCCCTCAGCCGCCGCATCATTGTGAAGAGTTCACGCACATCCGCCGCTGGCAGAAAGGGCGTCGGCTCGTCGAGGACAAGCAGACCCGGCGAACCGTGCTCGGCATGCGCGTCGATCCGGTCGGCTGCGCGGACTATCGCAAGCTGCGCCCGCTTGACCGGCGAAAGATCGTCGACGATTGCCCACGGGTCGAGATCGAGATGATTGCGCTCGAACAGCCGTCGAGCGCGTGCTGACTCGGCGTTCCAGTTGATGAACAGGGCGTTAACCCGCTGATGGTCGCCCGCGATAAGGTTTTCAAGGACCGTCGCCTCGGCCAGAAGGCCCAGGTTCTGGTGTACGAAGGAAAGACCGATCTTCTCGCTGTTGCCGAGTGGGATGGGCAGCTGTACCGGCCTGCCATCGACTTCTAGGGAGCCTTCGTCCGGCTTGTGAAAGCCGGACAGTATCTTGATGAGTGTCGACTTGCCCGAACCGTTCTTGCCGAGGAGCCCAAGTATCTCTCCCGGCATGACCGCGAGGTCCGCGCGCGACAGCGCGTGGACCCCGCCAAAGGACTTCGTCAGCCCTTTGAGCTTCAGTCGTGGAACGGGCGTGCTGCTCACTCAGCTATCTGCCAGAGCTTGCGGTAGCCCGCGACATAGGCATCGCCGTAGCCCATGGCGGCATCCGCCGGGTCGCCTGCCTCGGCAATGTTGGCGGAATCGAAGACGCGCAACGGAACCTTGGAGTCGCGGATCGTCTCCTTGCCGCAGAGCAGCCGCATCTCGGCGTCCAGCATGGCGTGTGCGATCCAGTCGAGATTCTCGCCGATATCCATCTCGACGTCGCCTGCCCGAATCAGGTCAAGAACGAATGGCGTGCCGTTGAAGGTCGCGACCTTTACCGCGTCATTGCGTCCGGCGATGGCGATCGCCGGCGTCACGAAGGTCGACATGCTGTCATAGATCGGAATGACGTAGTTCAG
>JBKJRE010000155.1:0-5892 GCA_046594775.1 Rhizobiaceae bacterium
CGAGGAAAACCAGCCGCGGAACACGGTCGGCGATGGCGGCAAGCGCGCTGTCGCTGCCGTGCGCGGTGCGCGTTTCATGGCCCTCGTCGCTGAGCAAGCCCGCAACGAGTTCACGGATGTCTTCCTCATCGTCGACGATAAGAATGTCAGACGCCATCAGATATCTTCTCGCTTTCAGTTGTCTTCAAATCGCGGCCGGCTTTCGGGTTGTTCTCCTCTGCCGCAGGCAGAAAGATGCTGACCATCGCACCGCGCCCATGATGGAAATCCGCAGGCGCGTCATGTAGTTCCAATCTTCCGCCATGATCCTCGACAATCTTCTTGACGATAGCGAGACCGAGGCCGGTGCCCTTCTCGCGAGTCGTCATGTAAGGCTCGAGCAGGCGTTGCCGGTTTTCGCGAGGCAGCCCCTTGCCATTGTCGACCACGTCGATCCTGATCATGCCATCCTTGACGGCGGCGCTGATGCGGATGGCGCCCGTATCGCCGATCTCCTTGTTCGACGACTCGATAGCTTCGGCCGCGTTCTTGATGATGTTGCCGAAGGCCTGGGCCATCAGCCGACTGTCGAATGTTCCCTTCAGCGGTTCGCTGGCAAAGTCACGCTCGAAGGAAATGTCGGAGCGGCTGACCTCGACAAGGAACGAAGCCTCGCGCAACGCCTCGCGAACATCGACCACCTTCATTTCAGGCTTCGGCATGCGCGCGAAGGCCGAGAATTCGTCGACCATGCGGCCGATGTCCTCGACCTGCCGGATGATCGTGTCTGTGCACTGGTCGAACACTTCGCGGTCTTCGGTGATCACCTTGCCGTAGCGGCGCCGAATGCGCTCGGCCGACAGTTGGATCGGGGTAAGCGGATTCTTGATTTCATGGGCTATTCGACGCGCCACATCGGCCCACGCCGTGGAGCGTTGCGCCTGGACTAGATCGGTGATGTCGTCGATCGTCACCACGTAGGATTTATCGCTCACCACGCTGGCGCCGCTCTCGATCGTAACCTGCACGTTGAAGGTGCGTTCGGCGCCAGTCCGGTAGAACGTCACCTGTTCCCGATAGACGGGCCGCCCCGACTTGCGGCCGATCTCGAAGACCCTTCCGACATGCGGCAGCATCGCCGAGAGGTTCTGGCCGAGCGACTCGTCCGCTGAAATCGCCAGCATGGTTTCGGCCGAGCGGTTGACGATGGTGATGATGCCGTAGGGATCGACGCCAATCACGCCGGCGGTAACGCCGGCAAGCACGGCTTCCGAGAAGCGGCGACGTTCGTCCACCAAATCCTTGGCGTTCAGGATTTCGTTGCGCTGCGATTTCAGCTCCAGCAACATCTTGTTGAACGTATCGCCCAGCGAGGCTACATCGCCGTCGGACGGCCGGACTGCGACCGATACGTCCAGATTTCCCGTAGCGACCTCGTCAGCGGCGCCGATCAACTGGCGGATCGGCCGCACCAGGCGATCGGCGACGGTAATGCCTGTCCATATGGCCGACAGCACGATGATAAGCGTCAGGCCTAGATAGAGCAGTCCAAAGGCGATTTGCGTCGTGCGGCGGTTCGCTTCCAATCCGCGATACTCCGATGTATTCGCCGTCACGATCTGGCGCGCCCGGATGACTTCCGGATCAACAAGCCGGATGGTGTAGAGATAGGTGTCGTCAAACTGGCGAAGCTTGACGATCGAACCGACAACGTTGCTGGTTCGCGGTTCAATAAGCACCGGCTGCCCCGCCGCGGCCTTCTCTACCGCGTCGGCGGGAGGAAGCGGCATCTCGAAATCCGACCGCGTCTGGGCACTCATTACGAACGACCCGTCAGGCCGGACAAGTGAGGCATGCGCCAAAGCTCTGCCGACAGCCTGCTTGCTCATGAATTCGCGAAATCCGGTCCGATCGAGCGCATAGAGCGTGCGAGCATTGTCGAGATCGTTGGCCATCGACAGGGTGGTGCCCTGCAAGTTGCGGGCGTTTTCCTTGACGTAGGCTTCGGCAATGGAAAGCGAGGAATTGATAATCGTCTTTGTTCGTACCTCGAACCAGCGGTCGAGCCCGATGTCCAGGGTGATCGAAGCGACGACGGCGACAAGGATCGCCGGCAAGACCGCAACCAGCGAGAACATGGCGACGATGCGCACATGCAGCCTGGATGCCGCCTTGCCGCGACGCCTGGCGCCGGCGATCCGGTGTACCTCGCGCCCGATCAGCCCGATCAGGAAGAGGACGAAGGCGGCATTGATGCCGATGAGGGCCAAGGTCGTCGTCTCGTTCGGGATGATTGGCGTGACGCCGACGAGGATCGCGAACGAGACAGCAGCGGTTGCCAGCGCGCTGACCACAGCAATGACACCCGGCAATGCCAGCAGCCTGCGACCGTCAGCTGCGGCGGTGCTCTCGAAATGCGGATCTGAAACGAACTGGGACTGAACTGCCATGGTCTGGGGAATTGTCCGTGCTTTAGACAGACCTATGCAACGCATTGTGGCGATTATGCAACAAGGCTGGTCCGACCAGCGATATTTGCCCCATGTTTTCACCAGGTGACGGCAGGGCAGATCCGGTCGATCGGCGCGGCCGGTCAGCGCTAGACAGTCTTGGAAGCCCGGTAAACATTGACCCCCAGGTCGCGAATCTTCTTGCGCAGGGTGTTTCGGTTCAGGCCGAGCAGCTCTGCCGCCTTGATCTGGTTGCCGCGGGTTGCGGTCATCGAAGCGAGCACCAGGGGATACTCTACCTCTGCGATGATTCGCTGATAGAGACCGGGTGGCGGCAACGCATTGCCGAAGCTTGAGAAGTAGCGCTGCAGAAAGTGCTCAGTCGCCTGGCCTATGGTCAGATTGTCCGCAACCATGGCGCCGCCCGGCGCCTCCGGCTGGTCGCCGGTCTTGAGTTCCGACTCGATGACCTCGGCTGAAATCTCGTCCTGCGGGTACAGCGCCGCCAGCCGGCGTACCAGATTTTCAAGTTCCCGGACGTTGCCCGGCCATGGGTATCGCTTCATCAGCTCAATGCCGCCGCTTGAGATGCGCTTCGTCTGCAGGCCTTCGGATTCGCCGAGCTTGAAGAAATGGCGCACCAGATCGGGAACATCCTCGGCGCGTTCGCGCAGGCCCGGCAGCCGCAGGGGAACGACGTTCAGCCGGTAAAACAGATCCTCGCGGAACAGTCCCTGGTTGATCAGCGTTCGAAGATCCTTGTTGGTCGCCGCGACGATCCGGACATCCGTCTTGATCGGGGTGCGGCCGCCAACGGTGGTGTATTCGCCCTGCTGCAGGACCCGCAGGAGCCGCGTTTGCGCCTCCATCGGCATGTCGCCGATTTCGTCTAGAAACAGCGTTCCGCCCTCAGCCTGTTCGAAGCGCCCGGTCGAGCGGTTCTGCGCGCCCGTGAATGCGCCCTTCTCGTGGCCGAAAAGTTCCGATTCGATCAGATCGCGCGGGATCGCCGCCATGTTAATGGCCACGAAAGGTCCGCTGCGGCGGCGGCCATATTCATGCAGGGCGCGCGCCACGAGTTCCTTGCCGGTACCGGATTCGCCGCTGATCATGACGGTCAGGTCGGTCTGCATCATGCGGGCGAGCATGCGGTAGATGTCCTGCATGGCTGCCGACCGTCCGACCAGCGGCATGGCCTCGGCCTGTTCGTCGGAACGCGGTTCGGACTTGGAGCGGCGCGGCTCGGAAAGGGCGCGGTTGACGATCGCCAAGAGTTCGTTGAGATCGAAGGGCTTCGGCAGATATTCGTAGGCGCCCGTCTCCGACGCCCGAATCGCTGTCATGAAGGTATTTTGCGCGCTCATAACGATGACCGGCAATTCCGGACGCGCCTTCTTGATGCGAGGCAGCATATCGAAGGCGTTCTCGTCCGGCATCACCACGTCGGTGATCACAAGATCGCCCTCGCCGGCCACCACCCAGCGCCATAGCGTCGCCGCGTTGGAGGTGACCCTCACTTCGTGACCCACGCGCGACAGCGCCTGATTAAGCACTGTACGGATCGCGGCGTCATCGTCGGCGATGAGAATGCTGCCCTGAACGGTCATTCTGAGTTTCGTTGGGAGTCATCGGCGGAGGCGGCCGACATTCCTTTCCATGCGGGCATCAGAACCCGAAAGTTTGTGCCGCGCGGCGAGGAGTCGCATTCGATGATGCCGCCATGTTCACCGACGATCTTGGCGACAAGCGCCAGTCCCAGCCCCGAGCCGTTCGGCTTGGTGGTGACGAAAGGGTCGAACAGTATTGGCAGGATGTCGTCCGAAACGCCCGGCCCATTGTCGCGCACGCAGAATTCCAGCGGCAGCGAAACCCGGTCCTGCGTCCCGGGCACCGAGACGCGAATGCCCGGCCTGAACGCGGTCGACAGCGTGATTTCGCCGTTGGAATTGTTGCCCGTCGATTCAGCTGCATTCTTGACGAGGTTCAGGAAGACCTGGATCAACTGGTCGCGATTGGCATATACTGAAGGCAACGATGGATCGTAATCCTCCAATATCCTGATCCTGCTTGCAAATCCGGTCTTGGCGATGGCCTTGACGTGATCCAGTACGATGTGGATGTTGACCGGATAGCGGTCGATCGGCCTTTCGTCGGAAAAGATCTCCATGCGGTCCACGAGCGAAACGATTCGATCGGTCTCTTCCGTGATCAGACGTGTCAGCGCCCGGTCTTCATCCGACACGGCGGTTTCCAGCAACTGGGCCGCTCCACGGATGCCCGACAGCGGGTTCTTGATCTCATGCGCCAGCATCGCCGCCAGTCCGGTCACCGAGCGCGCCGCACTGCGATGCGTCATCTGCCGGTCGATCTTGTCGGCCATCGAGCGTTCCTGGAACATGATGACCACGGAGCCCGGAAATTCGGGCACAGGCGCGGCGTACAAATCGACGACCTTTTCGATGCCGATGCGCGGCGAGGACACGTCGACGCGGTACTCGTTGACCGGCGAACGGCGCTCGCGCACCTGATCGACGAGAATGAGGATCGGACTGCCGAACGGCATGAAACTGGCCAGTGTCTTGCGCGCCAGCACCGACGCGCTGGAACGGAAGAAGTCCTCCGCATCGGCATTCGCATAGGTGATGGCGCCGTCCTCCGCGACCATGATGACCGGTCGCCTGATGGTGTTCAGCACAATTTGGGCGGCGTCGGCTTCACTGACGCGCGCCGGCGCAGTCTCGTTCATGCCGCCACCTTTGACTCTGCCGCTTCCCCAGCGGTCCGCAAACAGGCGCCAAGCAGCCTCACCGTCTCGGCCGGAACGGTGGAAGTCAGGACTTGTGACCTCATATGCGCTGGCGTCCCCGCTGCATGCCTGTCGAGGTACCAGCCAAGATGTTTGCGCGCCTGCCGCAATCCCGAATCGACACCGTAGAAGACCAGCATGTCGTCATAATGCGACGCAACGTAAGTGGCGATCGCTTCAGGTCCGGTGGGGATGCCTCCGCATTTCCCGGCGCCTGCGGCGCTTGCGATGGCGCCCGCAATCCATGGCATGCCGTAGGATGCCCGCCCGAGCATGACGGCGTCTGCGCCCGACTGCGCCAGTATCTCCGCCGCGTCCGCAGCAGTCGCGACATCGCCATTGGCCACCACGGGAATGGAGACGGACGCCTTTATCCTGGCAATTGCGCGCCAGTCGGCCTTGCCCTGGTAGAACTGGCAACGCGTACGTCCATGAACTGTGATCATTTTGACGCCGACCTGTTCGGCCCGCTGCGCCAATATCGGCGCATTCAGCGAGGCCTCATCCCAGCCAAGGCGCATCTTGAGCGTTACCGGCACGTCCACGGCGCCGACGACGGCGTCGATCAGCGTCATGGCGTGATCGAGGTCACGCATCAGCGCCGACCCTGAATAGCCTCCCGTGACCTTTTTCGCCGGGCAGCCCATGTTGATGTCG
>JBKJRE010000228.1:0-3577 GCA_046594775.1 Rhizobiaceae bacterium
CAAGATGATCGAAGATCAGGGTTTGCGGGCATCTCTGGAGCGCCTTGGATCAACGATAGTGGCTATGAAAAGGCCTCCGTCTTGATCTAGCCTCGCGCATTCGTGAACATGGGACCGGATTTGTCGGTTGGATTGGGGACGACGATGCCCTAATTCGCGCCAAGTCTCGCTTTTTGGTGCCTCGGCATTGCAAGATCAATCCACAATCAGGTGATTCGCATGATCCGTCTCTTGTCCCGCAGAACAGTTCTCTCGTCGTTGCTCGCCGTTCCCACGGTGCTGGCGGTAGCGGCATGCAGCGATTCAGGCGAACAGGCCATGGCCGAGACGCCGGCAGCACCCGCCGAGCCTGTTGCGACCACGCCTGCGGTCGATGCGCCAAAATCCCAGGGTTCGGTCGACATGGCAAAGCTGCTCCAGCCTGGGGCGCTGCCCGACCAGATGCTGGGGAAGGCCGATGCGCCGGTCACCATCGTCGAATATGCCTCGATGACCTGCCCGCACTGCGCGCATTTCCATGAGACGACGCTTCCGGAGTTGAAAACCAAATATATCGACACTGGCAAGGCGAGGCTGATTTTGCGAGAGTTTCCCTTCGACCCGCGGGCCGAGGCGGGATTCATGCTGGCGCGCTGCTCCAAGGACAACTATTTCCCGATGGTCGATGTGCTGTTCAAGCAGCAGCGCAACTGGGCTACGGTGGATAACGCCAAGGAAGCGCTGCTGCAGATCTCGAAACTTGCCGGTTTTTCACAGGAGTCGTTCGAGGCCTGCTTGACGGATCAGAAGCTTCTGGACGAAGTGAGATCGGTTCAAAAGCGTGGATCCGATGAATTCAAGGTCGACTCCACGCCGACATTCTTCATCAACGGGAATACCTACAAGGGGGCACTTACGATTGAAGAAATGTCGGCGATCATCGACGGCATGCTCTGACGCTTTCGCAGCACTCGGAAGAGCGGGCCTTGGCGCGCCTGCAAGGGCGCGTCGATGAAATTTTCCCGGCTCCGCCTGCTCGGTTTCAAGTCATTCGTCGAGTCAGGGGAATTCGTCATCGAGCGCGGGCTCACCGGGATTGTAGGACCCAATGGCTGCGGAAAATCCAATCTCGTAGAGGCGCTGCGCTGGGTAATGGGCGAGAGCTCATACAAGAACATGCGCGCTTCTGGCATGGACGACGTGATCTTCTCCGGTTCCGGAACCCGCCCTGCGCGCAACACGGCTGAAGTAACCCTCTTCCTCGACAATACCGACAGAACGGCTCCTGCGGCGTTCAACGATGCCGACGAGTTGCAGGTATCGCGCCGCATCGAACGCGAGGCCGGGTCGATCTATCGGATCAATGGCAAAGACGCCCGCGCCAAGGACGTCCAGCTTCTTTTCGCCGACCAGTCGACGGGAGCCCGCTCGCCCGCAATGGTCGGCCAGGGCCGCATCGGCGAACTCATTCAGGCAAAGCCCCAGGCGCGCCGCGCGCTTCTCGAGGAGGCGGCGGGTATTTCCGGCCTGCACACCAGGCGGCACGAGGCCGAGTTGCGGCTACGTGCAGCCGAGCAGAATCTCGAGCGCCTCGATGACATTGTGGGCGAACTTGAAAGCCAGATCGAGAGCCTGAAGCGCCAGGCGCGTCAGGCATCGCGCTTCAAGAACCTGTCCGCGGACATTCGCAAGGCCGAAGCTACGTTGCTGCACCTGCGCTGGTCCCTCGCCAAGGCGCAGGAGGCGGAAGCACAGTCGGCGCTGTCTTCGACGACATCGGTGGTTGGCGAACGCGCCGCCGCGCAGATGAACGCTGCCAGGGAACAGGCGGTCGGCGCCAACCGGCTTCCCGAACTGCGCGATGCCGAAGCCGCGGCGGCGGCGGCTTTCCAGCGTCTTTCCATTGCAAGGGCGCAGATAGAGGAAGAAGCCGAGCGGGTCCGTGCGCGCCATGCCGAGCTCGACCGGCGCATGCAGCAACTCGACTCCGATACCGCACGCGAGCAGCAGATGGTCCGCGATAATGCGGATGTCTTGCAAAGGCTTGCTGGCGAGGAAGCCGCGCTGAAACAGGAGAATGCCGCTTCCATCGAGCGGGAACTATCCACGCGGGTGGCTCAGGAGGAAGCGGGCGCCACGCTGAAAGTCAGCGAAGCGGAGTTGGAGCAACTAACCGCACAGCGCGCCGAAGCCGTTGCGGCGCGCAACCAGCTGGAGCGCAGGCTGCGGGAGACGGCCGACCGGCGGGATCGCCTTGCACTGCAGCTTTCGACGATCGAGGCAGAGACCGCCGAAATTGCCACGCGCATGGCTGGCCTCCCAGATCTCGCTGAAAAGACGCGGCTTGTCGAGGAAGCGCAGTCTTCACTTCAGAAAGCCGAGGCGGCGGCCAGTCTTGCCGAGCAGGCGGTTGTCCAGGCGCGAGCTGACGAAAATGCCGCCCGGTCTCCCTTGCAGGAAGCAAAGGCCGAACTGGCGCGTGCCGAAACCGAAGCCCGCACGTTGGCCAGGATACTCAACGCGTCCACGGACGATCTTTTTCCTGCGGTACTTGAACAGATCTCCGTCGAGCGCGGCTTCGAGACCGCCTTGGGCGCCGCCCTGGGCGAGGATCTGGATGCTGCCCTGGATCGGGGCGCTCCTGTTCACTGGGCGCAGTCGGACGTGTCGGCCGATGATCCGAAACTGCCTGAAGCCGTGCCTAGTCTTGCCACCGTCGTGAGCGCTCCCCGGCAACTGGCACGACGTCTTGATCAGATTGGCATCGTCGAGCAGTCAGAAGGCCGCCGACTTCAGCTTTTGCTCAGGCCGGGTCAGAGGCTGGTCAGCCGGGAAGGCGCGCTCTGGCGTTGGGACGGGCTGACAGCCAGCGCCGATGCGCCAACCGCTGCCGCCCAAAGGCTCGCCCAGAAAAATCGTCTGGTGGAACTAGATGCCGAAGCCGTGACTGCGACGCGAAAGGTCAGAGCTGCAGAAGCCGCGTTGATCGCGGCCGAAACCGCCCTGCGGGAGAGGCTCGCGTCCGAGGCGTCGGCGCGTCAGGCCTTGCGCAATTCTCAAACCGGGCTGGGAGAGGCGAGGGAGGCGCTTGCACGCGCCGAAAAGGCCGCCGGAGAGCTTTCAGCGCGTTGGACAGCCCTGGGCGAGACGCGCGCGCGCATCGATGAGGATTTGCGCGAATCGTCGTCGGCCTTCGCCGAGGCCGATGCGCTGTTGAAGGCGGCTCCCCATCTTGGCGACCTGCGCGAGAGAATGGAGGGTCTGACTGCTCGCGTCGCCAGCGACCGGGCAGCGCTTGCGGATGCCCGGGCCACGCATGAGGGCCTGAAGCGGGAAGCCGAAGGCCGTGCCCGTCGACTGGATGCCATTGCCGGTGATCGCCAGGCCTGGACCGTTAGGGCTGAGAATGCCGCCGCGCAGATAGCCTCGCTGGGCGCCCGCCGGGCCGAGGCAACGGCCGAAATGGAGGCTCTCGCGGAGGCCCCGGCCGAGATTGAATCGAAGCGTCGCGCCTTGCTTTCGCAGCTTTCGCAGGCCGAGACGCTTCGCAAGGATGCGGCCGACCGTCTGCAGGTGGCTGAGAACCGCCAGGCGGAAC
>JBKJRE010000233.1:0-3244 GCA_046594775.1 Rhizobiaceae bacterium
ATTTCTTCGGTCGCATCGGCAAAGCGCCAGACCGCGAATTCGATCCGCTCGCGTGTCGTCGAGTTCGGTGCGGATCGAATTCGCGGTCTGGCGCATTTCTTCGGTCGCATCGGCAAAGCGCGTGGTGGCCGAATCGATCACTTCGGCGAAGGCCTGGCGCATCTTCTCCGTCGACTCCATGGTGCGGCCCTCGGCCTTCTGCATGGCGTTGCCAACCAGATCCTCGAAGGAGCGCATGACCTGTTCAAGGTCCTCGGACTTCTTGACCAGTCCGACCGCCAGATCTTCCAGCGAAGACTGCCGTTCCAGCGTGTGTTCGAGATTGCTTTGCGCCGAGCCCAGCAGGTCTGAAGCGCTGGCCAGAAGGCGACTGTGCTCGTCAAACTTGGTCGCGATTGAAGCCACTTCACGCAGCGTGTTCGACGAGAGCTCGGTCAGCCGGGTGGTGTTCTGATCGACAAGGCGCGCCGAACTGGCGAACGTCATTGCAGCTTTTTCGGTGGTGGCTGCAAAGTTCTGCGTGCTGTCGGTCAGTCGACCGTCGACATTGGCCAGATTCTGCGCCGCCGCCTCGATCAGCTCATTGAGCTGGGAACTTGACGTTCCGAGGTTCTCGATAAGCCCCGACACGCCCGCCGCCAGACTGTCGCGCGCGCCCTCGACCGCCGAGAGCGTCTCGGCTGTGCGGTTGGCGAGCGCATTGAGCAGTGTGGCGTTTTCGGCGCGAAGCCGTTCGGTGGAGCGCGTCGTGGTCTCGTCGAGGGTTTTGGCCAGTTCGTCGCCGGTTTGCGAGAACCGGTCGACCAGCGGCCTCGCCGTGTCGTCGAGGATCCTGGTGATCTCGGCGGACCGTTCGGCGAGCATCGAGTTGAGCTCGCGTGTGTTGGCACCGATCGTCTTTGCAGCCGCGTTGGTGCTTTGGCCGATGTGCTGGCCGACAGCAGCGAAGGTCTCGGCAATGGCGTTGGCGCGCGCGATGAGCTGCGATTCCGCCTCCGAAACCTGCTCGCCGAGCTTCTGGCCCATTGTTTCGGCCCCGTAGGCGAGGCGGCTTTCGACACTTTCCACATGCGCGTTGACGCGCTCGGCAACCGCCATGGCGCCGGCGGCGAACCGATCGTCGGCTGCGGCAAGCGTCTCCTCGATCGCGCGTGCGCGTGCATCCAGTTCCGCCGAGGTCTGTTGGGTACGGGCTACAACACGCTGCTCGGTCTCCACGAATGCGTTGGCGATGCCTTCGGCATGGTCGCCTATGGCAACTGCGCTCTCGTTGATGCGGGCTGACAGTTGTTCATCCGCCTTGTCAAACAGGTTGCCGATTTCAGCAGCGCGGGCAGACAGAGCCTGAGACGTATCTTCCAGGCGGGCTGCGACCTGGTTGTCGGCCTTTTCAAACAGATTGCCGATTTCGGCCGCCCGTCCCGACAGGATATTTGCCGTTTCGTTGACGCGCGCGGCCAGGCGCTTGTCGGCTTCCTCGAAGTTGAAGACGATCTCGCCTGCCTTGGTGCCGAGGGTCGCAGCGCTGTCGGCGACGCGTTCGGCGATCTTCCTGTCGGCTATATCGAAGATGTGGCCAAGTTCGCCCGCCCGCGATTCCAGCTTCTCGGCGCCATCGGCGATGCGGGCGACAAGGTTTTCGTCAGCCTTGTCGAAGATGCGTCCGAGTTCGGCTGCGCGAGCGGCGAGAGCATCGGCCGACTCCCCGATACGCATTCCGAGGCGCTGGTCGGCATCGTCGAAGTTGCGCAGTATGTCACCCGCCCGCGATGCAAGCGACCCGGCGGTTTCCATGGCGCGGGCAACGAGCTTCTGGTCGGCGTCGTCGAACACTTTCGACATTTCGCCGGCGCGCGATATCAGGGAACCGGCCGTTGCCGCGGCGCGGGCAGCGAGCTTCTCGTCGGCTTCGTCGAACACTTTCGACATTTCACCGGCGCGGGTCGACAAGGCGCTGGCGACTTCCTCGCCGCGGGCAGCAAGGAGCCTGGATGATTCGTCAACGCGAGCGGCAATCTTGCCGTCTGTCTCGTCGAAGGCGAGGGCGATCTCTTCCACGCGCTTGAGCAGGGCGCTGGATGTCTGCTCCGCACGCTCGGCCATGCGCCTGTCGGCCTCGGTCAGGGCGTTGCCTGCCTCGTCGTTCAACGCCGCGGTAACTTCGAGAACCTTCTCGCGCAACGCGCCGGCAACAACCACGGCGCTCTTTTCGAGAACCTGGCGGACATTGTCGACGCCAAGCGAGAGCGCGCGCTCCATGGTGCCCGTGCGCTCCTCGATGACGCCGGTCTGGCGCCGGAATGCGTCTTCGATCTTCTCGACATCCGAAGCGACAGCCTCGGAAATATCAACGCGCCTGGCGGCAATGGTGTCGATGTGCATCGAGATTGCCTGGTCGACCTCCTTGCGCGCCTCTGCCAGCTTGCCGAGATCACTCTCAAGCGCCAGTGCCAGTGCGTCACGTCCCTCGGCGAGCCGGGTGACGTGACCTGCGACGACGTCGTCAAATACGGCGCGACCCTCTGCGACCTTCTGGAGATCGGCCTGCAGCGCCTGCGACAGCGTCTCGCGACCATCCGCTACCTTCTTCACCTGTTCGGCAACCAGCTGGTCGACGTTGTCGCGCGTCTCGGAGAGCTTCTTGAGGTCAGTTTCAAGGGCGCGGGTGAGGATGTCGCGGCCCTGCGCCAGCTTTTCGACCTGACCGGCGACCAGCCCGTCAATCCCGCTGCGGCTTTCGGCAAGCTTCTTCAGGTCATCCTCAAGCGCCTGAGTCAGCACGGTGCGGCCCTCGGCGAACTTCTGGACCTGGCCTGTGATGAAAGCTTCAATGGTGCCACGGCTCACGGCAACCTTGCTGAGATCCTCCTCGAGAGCCTTGGTGAGGATTTCACGCCCCTCGGCGATCCGCTCCACCTGACTGGCGACGAGCGTATCGATGTTCTTGCGTGTCTCGTCCAGCTTGCCGAGATCGCCCTCAAGCGCTTTGGTAAGAACTGTGCGGCCCTCCGCCAGCTTGTCGATGTGGCCCGCAACCAGGCCATCGACTTCGCCGCGCGCTTCGGCAAGCTTGTTGAGGTCGGCTTCGAGCGCACGCCTCAATATATCGCGGCCCTCGGCGAGTTTTTCGACCTGACCGGCGACGAGACCGTCAATGCTGGTGCGGCTTTGCGCCAGTTTGTCGAGGTCTTCCTGAAGGGCCTGGGTGAGGCCCGCGCGCCCGACAGCGAACTTCTCGACGTGA
>JBKJRE010000045.1:0-6028 GCA_046594775.1 Rhizobiaceae bacterium
AGCCAGAGCCGCGACAAAGCCCTTGGTTTCGATCATTCCGATTGCATTCGACATGGTTCTCTCCTGTTTGCAGACTGGTTATCTGGATTTCTGTTTGGGTGTCTCGTCGAGCGACCCGATGATCAGGGCGTCGATCGGAATTTTGCCGCCGCCAAGCCATGCCGCTGCAGTGGAACCGGTAACGACGAGCACTTCCTCCCCATCGCCGCAGCCAAGCACGTCGAAGGCGATCATGCGTGCTCCGCCGGGGCTCTCCACTTCAAGGAAAGCCCCGGAAGGAATGTGTTCGATACGTTTTGTGGCCCAGTAGCGGCCCACCACGCGACCTCGAATCATTGTCCGACCCTTTCGATGCTGATGTTGCGCGACCTGGCCTTGTCACGGGCCAGAGGTGTGATGCTGACGCCTGCCGCAAGCTCCAGGCGCGTGACGCCCTTCGGCAGCCTGGCGATCACGCTTTCGGTCACCACGCCTTTTTCAATGCGATGGTGGGCGGCGGCCGGAGCGGGTGTGTGCGGTGCCCCCGCTGCGGCGGAGACGTGCCGGGCGAGCGAGAAATGGTGACTTCCGGCCAGGATGGCGGCCCGCAGTGTGGAATCCTCGGCCATGACGAGGACCTGTTTTGCGAAGGCTGCCAGGTCGGCGTCGCTTGCAATGGTGACAGCCGAAGGAGAAGGCGCGGCCTGACTGCCTTTCAGATGCCTGACCTCCTGCGTAATGACGTCGCGGATCAGGCTGCGGATCGTATCCTTGTCAAGCATGCGCATTGTCCTTCAGCGCCGCCAGCGCTGCCTCTGCGCCCATGCGCACGTCCGACTCCTCGCCGGAGAGATAGACCCGTCCGGTGGCGCCGAACATGCGGTAATCGATGACCTTGATGTTAGCGTTCTTTTCCGCCTCGTTGGTGGCGAGGATGGCGTAGGACGCCGGCTGCATCTCGAGCACGAAGAGCGATTCGCCCGGCAGGATCATCGAGCCCGACTTGTTGCGGTTGATGAGAAAGGCGTGACCGTTATCGATGCGCGTGACGATCTTCGAGGCCAGGATCTTTGGCCGGATCGCCTGGTCGGTGCGGGCGTCCAGAACCTCCAGTACGGCCTCGGCCGCCGATTTCACCGAGGATGTGAAGCGCGAATGGAATTCGAGATAGCCGAACTGGCGCTCGACCACGAGCATGCCGCCGCTGACGTCGGCATGCTTGAGCGCCACGTCGGTCAGCGCCTCGATGTCGAGACCCGGCGCCACCTCGATGATCTGCGCCGCCATGTTGCTTCGCGGCAGGCGGCCGCGCATGCCGCTCGCCATGTAGCAGAGCGTCTGCGGCTGCAGCTGGTCGATAAAAATGAAGGAACGGAGTTCGGCCATGGGTCAGGTTTTCTTCCCGGCGGCCAGCGCCTCGCGCAGTTCCTCAAGCACCATCTTGCGGATTTCCTCGCGCATCAACGCAAGTTCGTCGCCCGCGCCGGCGGCCGGCGTCGGATCGCCGGCCTTCGACGCCCCTTCCTGTAGCCGCCCGAGCGACATCGGCGCCTCGCGGCCAAGCGCCAGAGCGGGCCCGCCGGACCATGCGTCGAGGCCGGAAAAATCGCCGAAGGCCTCGTCCGGATCGTCATTGTAGGCTATCCGCGTCCAGTTGATGAGGTGCTGCGGGCCGACATTCTCGCCGACCGAGGACGAGCCGAAATAGCCCGTGCCGATGGTGAAGGCTGGGGCGAGATGGGTGCCATAGCCCGCCGCGCCCATGCTGCAGGGCGCATTGACGACGACGCGCAGCGCCTTGACGGCGGCGCCATAGGCGAGAATCGTCGGCGCATGGTGGCTGTGGATTGCCGCCGAATGGCCGGCTCCCGACAGCCGGATCAGCGCCCTGGCCTGATTGATACCGGCCTGCGCATGCTGCACGCGCAGAAAGCCGAGCACGGGGCAGAGCTTTTCCTTCGAAAGCGGCTCGTCGATGCCGACGCGGTCGATCTCGGCGAGGATGATCTTGGTATGCGGCGGCAGGCGCAGGCCGATCTTGGCGCCGATCTCGACGGCCGATTTTCCCAGCACTTCGACATTGAAGCTGCCGCGCCCGAACAGCAGCTCGCGCAGCGCCGCCACTTCCTCGGGCTTGGCGACATGCGCGCCGGCCGCGCGCATCGATTGCTGCAGCCGGTCGGCGACGCTCTCGACCGCCAGCACGACGCTCTCGTTTGTGCACAGGATCGAATTGTCGAAACTTTTCGAGGCCACGATGCGCTTGGCGGCTTTGCTGACGTCAGCGCTTTCATCCACCAGCACCGGCGCATTGCCGGGACCGACGCCGATCGCCGGGTTGCCTGAACTGTAGGCGGCGCGAACCATCGGCGTGCCGCCGGTCGCCAGGATGACGCCGACCCGGGGCGACTTCATTACATGTTCGATCAGCGGCAGGTTCGGGTGCTCGATGATCTGGATGATGCCGGCCGGCGCGCCGGCCTTTTCGGCCGCCACGGCCATCAGCTTCGCCGCTCGCGCAGAGCAGGCTTTCGCCATGGGGTGCGGCGAGATGACGATGGCGTTGCGCGTCACCAGGGCCATCAGGATCTTGTAGAAAACGCTGCAGACAGGGTTGGTGGAGGGAGTCAGCGCAAAGACCACGCCGGCAGGGCGCGGCAGTTCGACCATCTTCAGGTCCGGGCGGATGCGGGCGGAGCAGAAATCCTCTTGCGCATAGATGTCGAACAGGGCGCGCGAGGTAAGTTCGTTCTTGATCTTCTTGTGCTCGACGACGCCGAACCCGGTTTCGGCGACCGCTGCCTCGGCCAGCTCGCCGGCGTGGGCGTGCGCTGCGTCGGCCGCGGCGCGGGCGATCTCCTGCACTTTCGCGCGGTCGAATCGCGCATAGGCCGCGGCCGCCCACCCGGCTGCCTGCAGCACCAGATCGGCGGCGCCGGTCGGCCGCTGCTCGCCGGCCAGGATTTCCTCAACGATGGCGGTCATCTCGAATTCTTCCTTCAGGCCGCGCGGGCCCTGGTGCGCCCGCGTCCCATGCATTCGACATAGGCGAGGCCGACGCTGCGCTCGACGCGCTCCAGAACCTCGTGACAAAGGTCGACCGTCATCAGCACGCCGGGCTTGAACTGCAACACGCGCGGATCAAGCGTGGAAAAGATTGCCCATACGCCGTTTTCATAGAGATGCCGCATCACCGGCTTGGCCCCTTCGGGGAAGTCGAACTCGAGCCCCATCACGACTCCGCACTGGCGGATGCCGACGAAGAAATCGGGATAGAGCTTCATGATCTCCCGCAAGCCGTTGCGGAAGGTTTCCGAGATGTAGTTGACCATCGGCTTCAGCGTCGGGCGCTGCAAAATCTCGAGTGTCTTCATGGCGACAAGACAGCCGAGCTCGGCGCCGCCCATGGTCGACATGTGGGCAAAGCCGTCCTGCGTCAGCCAGCCGGCGTAGGGCTCGCGCACGACCACGCACGCAATCGGATACATGCCGCCCGAAATGCCCTTGCCGGTGACCACCATGTCGGGGACGATGTCGTAGCGCTGATAGCCCCACATCTCGCCGCAACGCATCAGTCCGGTCTGCACCTCGTCGGCGATGTAAAGCGCACCGTAACGCTCGCAGAGTTTCTTCACGTCCTGCAGGTAGCCCGGCAGCGGCATGGGGAAACCGTAGGTGGCGGGTATCGTCTCCATGATCAGCGCGGCGACGTCGTTGCCCTTCAGCGCGTCTTCCATGGCGGTCAGGTCGTTGAACGGGACATGGACGAAATCTTCCGGCTGGTCGGACAGGAAGATCTTCTTGAAGCGATCGGCGCCGGCCGCGACCGCCAGCCCCGTATGGCCGTGATAGGCGTTGACGATGGAGACGATCTTGCGCCGCTGGGTGGCGTGCCTTGCCGTCTTCAGGGCGATGTCGATCGCCTCCGCGCCGCCCGACGCATACATCGTGTAGTGCAGGTCGCCGCCGCAGATTGCGGCCAGCCTTTCGGCCAGCGCGGTGCGTGCTTGTGACGGGAAATGGTGGTTGCCCATGTCGAAGCGCTGAGTGCCGCGGTTCAGAACCTCGATCAGTTCGGGATGGCGGTGGCCGATATTATAGGTGCCGCCGTTGAGATGGAGGTCGATGAGGCGGCGGCCGTCCATGTCCCAGAGCAGATATCCCTCGCGCCGGTCGATCACCAGGTCGACGCCCATATCCTGCCACGCCTGGGTCTTGCCCGGATTCCAGAACGTCTTGGACCGGGCGATGAAATCGCGCTTCTCAGGGCTCTGCGGCTTGGGGTCCGACATGTTTTGGCTCCAGATTCCCGACTATCCGTTCGTGCTCAGGTAGCGCTCGGCCAGTTCGCATGTTCCCGTGCTGTAGCCGGGACCTTCTGTGCGGGCGAGGTCGGTTTCGCTGTGCGAGCCCATCCAGGCGAACAGCGTCATGCGGCGCATCAGGATGAAGGTCCACAACTCGTCCTCGTCCTCCTTCGAAAGAACGCGCTGACGGCGATAGCCCTCCTTCCAGGCCTCCATGAGGTTGGGCACGTCGGCCCGGTCTTCGAAGAAGCTGACGGCGGTGGCCGCGTCGTAGAGAAACCAGCCCAGGCCGCAATCGTCGAAATCGATCACCCGGACATCGCCATTGTGCACGAGAAGATTTGCCAGCCGGAAATCCGCATGGATAAGGCCATAGCGGCTTTCGCCCTTTCCGAAGCGGGCGAGCCGCTGCTCCATCAGGTCGACAGCGCGCTGCAACAGCCGCGCCCGCTCGGGCGTGCAGTCGGGGCCGTCGCGCCACGGGCCCCAATTGGCGCTGGCGCCGAAGGAATGCTCGAAATCCCAGCACAGCCGCTCGAAATAGGGCGGTCGCCGCCATGTCTGGCTATGTGTGTGGCAACGCGCCGTAACCTCGCCCAGTTGCCGGAACGGTGCGACGAGATCGTCCTGAGCCGGTTCGACGCCGTCGATGAACTCGAACAGCACGCAATTGTGGCCGGTACGGATGGCCGCCGTCTCGACGAACTGTATGTCTGCGCCGTCCTTGCCCGGGATGGCCTGCGGCGTCTTGACGGCGGCCTCCGCTTGAAGCGCGCGCATCCACGCAAGCTCGCTGCGGATGCCGTCGGTGGTCTGATAATCGCTGCGATGGATGCGAAGGATCACAGGTCTCGTGCCGTCCGCAGGCGACACCCGGTATGTCCAGTTCTCGGAGTGGTTGATCAGTGTGGCGGCAGCGCCCCCGAGACCCCAACGCGGCAATGCAGCCATGGCCAGCTCATCGATTGCGCTCAACGATGTGTCCCTGGCGAGCTCCATGCCCATATGGTTTCTGCCTCCCAAGACGCACATTGCCTGAATACGCCGGGCGTTGTGTTTCACAGCATTTCCGGACTGCCTCAATCGACCGCCACCCTAGGAGCAATCGTGCATCGCCGCTTGACCCGTGGAGTGACGATCTTGACAACTGCATGGGTTGGCGTGGCGCCCTCGGCGGGAAGCTCCCCGTTGCAGCCCGGCCTTCCCGATGGCGGTTCCGCTTGAAGCCGTGGCCCCAGGCATGCAATCATCCCGCAGCACCCATCGCATCCACGGGAAGTTGTTGATGACATTTGCTCTGCCGGAACCCAACTCGACGATCGCGCCTGACGGCGCGCCCGTTGTCTTGGCAGCGGCGGCAACCGGCCTGGTCGATTTCATCGAAGCCCAGGGCGGCGACGTGGATTCCATTTTTGGCAATTCCGGCATTGCTCCGGATATGGCCGGCGCACCAACGCTGAAGGTCAAGCTTTCGGCCTATTGCCGCCTGTTCGAGGAAGCCGCCCGGCAGATCCGGTCCGGACATTTCAGCGAGGGCAATTTCGGCCTCTGGTTCGGCCAGCAGTTCCAGCCACGCGATCTCGGCATGTGGGGATATGCGGCGGTCTCTGCGCCGACGCTCGGACAGGCGCTCGACAATCTTGTCCGGCTTTTCCACTACCATCAGGAATCGTCTTGGATGCGGCTGGTCAAGGGCGAAAGCGGCATGATGCGGCTCGAGTACCAGATCTATTCCTCGGAAA
>JBKJRE010000216.1:0-11937 GCA_046594775.1 Rhizobiaceae bacterium
GAGTACGGCAATGGGCAGGCCCCAGGCGAAACTGTCCGCTTCGACCAGCAATGCGTTGCCGATCCACCAAAGACCCGCCAGAAAATAGCCAAAGCCGAACCACCAGCCAATTGAAAAGGCCGGCGCCACGCGCTTCCTGAAACCGGCCGGCTTCCGCACTGTCGCTCCATCAAGCAGCCAGACAAGAACAGTGAACGAGACAAGTCCCGCCGCGAAGAAATCGAAAGGGGCCTGAGTCAGAACGGCGAGCGCCCCGGCAGCGAATGCGACGAGTGCGCGGCGCCAGCCCCAAAGCAGAATTATCCGCCCCGCCAGACGCTCCATTCATTATCCTGTTCATGCCTTCGACCATTGCCCGCACCAGAGTGAGGTCAGGTCACGAGAATCACGATCAAAGCATTAGCAGGATGGGACACCGGTTCCAAACAGCAGCAGCCAGTTCAGGACGTTGGCTGGTCCGCACGGGCTGCCCGACGGCGGCGCTCAGCCTTCAGAATGCTGACAATCCGCACGCGCTTCACCCGCCTTGGGTCGGCATCCATAACGTGGAATTCGAAACCGGGTATGGCCTGAACGACCTCTCCCCGCGATGGCACCCGGCCAAGCGTGTTGAAGATCATGCCGCCGATCGTATCGACATAGTCGCCGTGTTCGCCCGCTGCGAAGTCCTCGCCGATGAGTTTTGCGACATCGTCAATCTCGGCCTTTCCGTCCACCACGAAGACGCCATCGCCCGATTGTGTGATCATCGGCTCGTCATCGTCATGTTCATCCTCGATGTCGCCAACAACCATCTCGACGATATCTTCGAGAGACACCAAGCCGTCGGTCCCGCCATATTCATCGATGACCAGCGCCATCTGCGTTCGCGCCGCCTGCATGCGCGCCATCAAATCCGACGCGAGCATCGAAGGAGGAACGAAAAGTACGGTGCGGATAAGGTTCAGCTCACCGATTGTTTTCGACAGCACGACATTTGCGAGGTCCAGCGAGACAGGGGCCGGCTTCTTGCTGGCTCGGCCCTTTTTAGCCTTGGCAACTTTGGTAATGTTAGCAAGGACATCGCGGATGTGGACCATACCGCGCGGATCATCGAGGGTCTCGGCATATACCGGCATCCGGGAATGTCCGGACTGCTCAAACACGACCATAAGTTCGCCAAGCTTGGTGTTGATCTCCACAGCCTCGATATCCGCACGCGGGATCATCACATCCTCGACGCGCACTTCGCGCAGTCTGAGAATGTTATGCAGCATGGCCCGCTCGCCAGGCGAAAACGACTCCATGTCCGCATCCGTCTCGGCAAGGGCGTCGGCCAGTTCATCACGCAGACTCGAGCCGTTACGTTGCCTGAAAAGGCCAGAAATGCGCTCGAACAGAGACGGTCGCTCCGCCGAACTCTCAAACGGCGTACCCGGACTCGGCCCTTCTTCCGTGTTTTCGGAAGCGGATCTCGCGCTGCCGGATTCCGGCTTCGCGGCAGGCTCAGGAATTTCGTTCATCGTCGTCCGGTTGGTTTCCATTTCTGTTACGCGTAGGGATCGGCAATGGCAAGTCTGGCGAGGGCTTTCCGTTCCACACCCTCCATCACTTCCGCCTCCGCGTCGTTCAAATGGTCATAGCCAAGCAGATGCAAGATCCCGTGGATCACAAGATGGGAGATATGGTGTTCGGGCGGCTTTGCTTCCAGTCTTGCTTCCCGCTCAACCGTTTCACAAGCAAGTACAATGTCTCCGAGCATCAGGGGAATTGGTCCGCCGACGGCGACGGGAAATGCCGGGAACGAGAGTACATTGGTGGGCATGTCCCTGCCGCGCCATTCGGCATTCAACTTGGTGATGTGGACATCGTCCGAAAAAACAACGCTCAACTCGCTCACCGTTGCCGGAACAACATCGAGTTCAGCCATTACGCTGTCCAATGCCTCCTTCACGAGTCGCCGCAATCGGGGCTTTGGCGGCCATACGCCGGCCTCGATCGAAACATCGATAGCGATTTTCGGCCTAGCTGGAGGCATTTGAGCGCTGGCTTGGCGAAGCTTTTCTCAAGCTTCGCTTGCGCCAAAACCACGCGCCATCTTGGCGTCCCGGTCATAGGCTCTGACAATCTCGGCTACCAGCGGATGACGAACCACATCGCCGTCCGAAAAGCGGACCGTAACGGCTCCGGGAACTCCGTCGAGAATGCGCAGCGCCTCGACAAGACCGGACTTGGTGTTGGAGGGCAGATCGATCTGGGTCGGATCCCCGGTCACGATCATCCGCGAATTCTCACCAAGCCGCGTCAAAAACATCTTCATTTGCATCGGCGTGGTGTTCTGGGCTTCGTCGAGAATGACCGCGCAATGCGCCAGCGTGCGGCCTCGCATGAAGGCGAGCGGCGCGATTTCGATGACTTCCGCAGTGATGGCGCGCTCAACCTTGTCGGCCGGCATCATATCGTAAAGCGCGTCATAAAGTGGACGAAGATAAGGATCGACCTTTTCCTTCATGTCGCCCGGTAGAAACCCCAGGCGTTCTCCTGCTTCCACAGCGGGACGCGACAGCACAATGCGTTCTACCATGCCGCGCTCGAGCAGCATCGCCGCATGCGCCACTGCCAGATATGTCTTGCCTGTACCTGCCGGGCCAATGCCAAAGACCAGTTCTGACCGGTCCAGAGCCCGCATATAGGCGTCTTGATTGAGAGACCGCGCATAGATCGTACGCTTGCGGGTTGCGATCTGTGCCGCCGACATCTTTCCTTTGCGCTCCAGGGTCGGCAGCGTCATCTGATCATCGGCAGCAATTGCCATGCGGACTGCGCCATCGACGTCCGACTGGCCGATTTCTGCACCCTTTTGGAGAATTCCGTAAAGATTATCCAGGGCGCGGCGCGCCTGTTCTGCAGCCGAAGACGACCCCTTGATGGTGATCTGGTTGCCCCGCGAATGAATGTCCACGCCGAGTTTCTGCTCCAGTCGCGCGAGGTTTTCGTCGAACTGGCCATAAAGGGCGCTGGCAAGTTTGTTGTTATCGAATGTCAGAACGATGTGAGCGATGTCCGACGCGCCGGAAGGCGGGTCCTTCAACTCGGTAACGTTCAAACGTCTCTCCTCATCGTTACGCAGGCTCGGCGTACAGGCTGGCCTGGCCTGCCCTTGTGATTCGTACGGTAACAATGTCACCGATTTTACCGACTGTTTCATCAACAATAACGGGTTGCAACCAGGGAGATCGTCCGACGCGCTGGCCGGGCTGTCGGCCTGGCTTTTCGATCAAGGCGTCCATCCTGGTTCCGACCAGACCGGCAGCAAAATCGCCTTGCTGGCGAAGCAGCAATGCCTGAAGTTGCTGCAGTCGCTCATTCTTCACCGGTTCCTCAACATGATCCGTCATTTCCGCTCCTGGCGTGCCGGGACGCGGCGAGTATTTGAAGGAGAATGCCTGGGCATAGCCAACAGATCCGACGAGTTGCATCGTCGCCTCGAATTCCTCATCCGTCTCGCCTGGAAATCCGACAATGAAGTCTCCCGAGATGGCCATATCCGGCCGCGCCGCCCTGATGCGATCAATCAATCGCAAATAGTCGTCAGCCGTGTGACGGCGGTTCATTGCTTTCAGCACCCGGTCCGAGCCACTCTGAACCGGCAGATGCAAATATGGCATCAATGCCGGCAAATCGCGATGCGCGGCGATGAGCTCCTCGTCCATGTCGCGAGGATGGCTAGTCGTGTAGCGAAGCCGTGCAAGCCCCGGGATCTTTGACAAGGCAAACAGCAGTCCCCCAAGACCCCATTCTGCGCCATCAGGTCCCACGCCGTGCCAGGCATTGACGTTCTGACCAAGCAGAGTGATCTCGCGAACACCGTTGTGAGCCAGCCTTTCGGCCTCCGCCACAATCTGCGTGACAGGCCGCGATACTTCCGACCCCCGCGTATAGGGAACGACGCAGAAAGTGCAGAACTTGTCGCAACCCTCCTGGACCGTGAGGAACGCCGTAACACCCCGGCCGACGATGTCGGCGCGACGGGGCGCCGGCAGATGCTCGAACTTGTCCTCGATCGCATAGGCGGTCTCGACGATCTTTTCGCCATCGCGGACCCTTCGCAGCGCATCGGGTAGCCGGTGATAGGTCTGCGGACCAATCACCAGGTCGACCGCCGCCTCACGCCGCATGATCTCGCGGCCTTCGGCCTGCGCCACACAACCGGCAACGCCGACGATTGTTTCCAGCCCACGCTTGCCCCGTTCGGCCTTTAGAGCGCGAATACGTCCGAGTTCCGAATAGACTTTTTCGGCGGCCTTTTCGCGAATATGGCAGGTGTTCAGGAGCACCAAATCGGCTTCTTCGATGATATCCGTACCGACATAGCCGTCTTCGCACAATGCATCGGTCATGCGCTGAGTGTCATAGACATTCATCTGGCAGCCATAAGTCTTGACGAAGACCTTCTTGGCCGGCTTGGCCGGTGCTGATGCCTCGAAGCCGGCGCGATCGGTCAATTTCTCAAGTTCCATCTGCCGGCTTCTAGCGATTTCCTGCAGCAAAAAATAGCCGATTTCTGTCCGTCAGTCCCTTTCGCACTGGCTCTCGGCTCATGAAGTGCCAGCCGCATCATCTCCTTCACGCGACTTTCCATCAGTCTTGCCGCCGCCTTGCGGCTCGTTTCCGCGGAAAATTCGACCGGCTCGCCGAAATGCAGTTCGACGTCGACGCCGCCGTTCCGCAACAGCTCCTTAAGGTGAGGAAGCAGTGCGCTATCACCTATCCAAGCGGCCAAGGGCCGATGCAGGCGTCCCATCGGAACGCCGTGTATGCGGGTGTAGACGATCGCCACGGGTTGGATGTGGACGGTTTCGCGAATGCCGCTCTCAATCGACTTGGCGGCCGCGCCGAACAGCGAACTCTTGAATGGCATTACCCTGTTGCCATCACCGGTGCTCCCCTCCGGAAAAAGCACGATCGGCTGGTCCCTGGCCATCCGCTCAGCTATCTCGCTGGCCTGTTCTCCGGTCTTTCTCTTTCGGGAACGCTCGACGTATATGGGTCGCTGCAGTCGGAAAAGCTTGCCGATAATCGGCCAGTCATCGATGTCGGACTTCGCGATGAACGTTAGGTCGAAGAGTGACGCCAAGACCTCGATGTCCGTCCAGGAAATGTGATTGGACGCAATAAGCAGCGGGCGCTGCAGGGTCATCTTGCCGGCTACGTGGATACGAAAACCCAACACCCTGACGTTGATCCTGTGCCACAGTCCGCGTGCGAGATTTTCGCTGTACCAGCCCGTCCACATCGCGAGAACCTGTATGGGCACCAGCAGCAGCGTGGCGAGAATGACGCAGAGTAGCGCAAAGACGAGCCTGACCCAACCGATCATTGCAGTTCGAACTCTGCTGGGAACCGGCCCACTGTTACCGAAGATCGCGGCGCATGACAAGCGCGCCGGAAGCGCCACTCGCCGACTGGTAGTAATCCGCGCGCTTGCCGACCTGAGAGAACCCAAACCGGCGGTAAAGCGCGATTGCCGCGGCATTCATTTCGTCGACTTCGAGAAACAATGCCTCGGCGCGCTCGCGGTGAAGTTCGCGAAGCACCGAATCCATCAGCCTCCATCCCAAACCCTGCCTGCGATGTGAGCGCGCAACCGCAATGGTCAGTATCTCCGCCTCTCCGGCTGCAAGCCGGGCAAGAATGAACCCTGCAGGTGCTTGGCTGCCACGCCCCGTTTCGCGCGCCACAAAGCCGAAAACCGTGTTCTGTTGCAACAGGTCGGAAAACTCGCCATCCGTCCACGGACGGTGAAAATCCTCCCGGTGAAGGGTTGAGATCGCCCGACTGTCTCCGGCAGACAGCGGCTCCACGACATAGTCTCGGACACGAGAGCGGAGGAAGGGGATGCGCATCAGATCGAAAGCCTCGGCAAGACGAAACCAGCCTGCGGCTTGGCATCTGCGCCGCGAAGATAAAGCGGTCGCGGCTTCTCGCCGCTGATCGCCCTGCCGGCGGCCAATCTTGCATAAATGCCGATGTCCGCAGTGCCTGATTGCGGCCCGATGTCCAAATCAGTCACTGCCGCATTGGCGATGCGGGCAGCGGCGGAGCCCGCCAGAAGGGGCAAATATTTCACCGCAAGGTCGAGGGCCCCGGAAATATCCATCACAGACGGCGCATGGATAAGCTCCCCCTTTTCATCGTAAATCGCTGCGTTGATTTCATCTCGGCCGGCATCTAGCGCGCACATCACTTTGCGCGCGCCATAAGCTTCGCGCGCCTCGCAGGCTATGGCCTCAAGCGTCGTGATGCCGGTCGCCGGAATCTTCAGCGCCATTGCGAATCCTCGCGCGGCCGAGACACCGACGCGTACGCCCGTAAATGACCCGGGACCAATACTGACGGCGATGGCTCCGAGTTGGTCAAATGCAGTTTTTGCATCCTGCAACGCATCCTTGACCACAGACATCAGATGTTCCGCATGGCCCTTGCCAAGGTCAACAACGGCGCGACCATCCTCGATTTGGGCCGCTGTATCGTAGACGCAGGCTGCGCAGATGGTGGAGGCTGTGTCGATGACGAGAATTTTCATCGAAGCGTCAGCCCGCGGCCGGCCGAAATCCAGCAGGGGGCCACGAAATTTTTGGCCGGCACAATTGCTGTTTGGCGATTTCGAAGGCCATTAATGTCCGATCTGGCCCTTCCGGGCTTTCAGTTCCAGGCGACGCGCGTGAAGGATCGGCTCGGTGTAGCCGTTTGGCTGCTCACGGCCTTTGAATACCAGGTCGCAGGCGGCCTGAAACGCGATCGAGCGTTCGAAATCGTTCGCCATCGGCTGATAAAGCCTATCGCCTTCATTCTGCAGGTCAACGATGCCCGCCATGCGCTTCATGGTCTCCATGACCTGACCCTCGCTACAGACGCCATGGTGCAGCCAGTTGGCAATATGCTGAGAAGAAATCCGCAGCGTCGCGCGGTCTTCCATCAGTCCAACATCGTTTATATCGGGCACCTTCGAGCAGCCTACCCCTTGATCGATCCAGCGTACGACATAGCCGAGAATGCCCTGGGCATTGTTGTCCAGTTCCATCTGGATTTCTTCCGGCGTCCAGTTCGGACGCGTCGCGACAGGTATGGACAGTATTTCGTCCAGCTTAGCCTTGGGACGGCTCATCAACTGTGCCTGCACGGCATGGACGTCGACCTTGTGATAGTGCGTTGCGTGCAGGGTCGCGGCCGTTGGCGACGGCACCCAGGCAGTATTGGCGCCGGCCTTCGGATGCGAGATCTTCTGGTCCAGCATGGCCGCCATAAGATCCGGCATCGCCCACATGCCCTTGCCGATCTGGGCGTGGCCCGACAGGCCGCATTCGAGCCCTACATCCACGTTCCTCGCCTCGTAAGCTGCGATCCACGGCGCCTCCTTCATATCACCCTTGCGGATCATCGGACCGGCCTCCATCGAGGTGTGAATTTCGTCGCCGGTCCGGTCGAGAAAACCTGTGTTGATGAATACAACCCGCTCCCTGGCGGCGCGGATGCATTCCTTGAGGTTGACCGTTGTGCGGCGCTCTTCATCCATGATGCCCATTTTAAGCGTGTTGGGCGCCAGGCCGAGCATCTGTTCCACGCGTGAAAATATCTCGACGGCGAAGGCAACCTCCTCGGGGCCATGCATCTTCGGCTTGACGATATACATCGAGGCCATGCGCGAATTCTTGGCTCGGCCATCTCGTCCAATGTCGTGCAACGCGATCAGGGCGGTGACGGCAGCATCCATGATGCCTTCTGGAACCTCGCTGCCGTGCCCGTCGACTATCGCCGGGTTGGTCATCAGATGCCCGACATTGCGGACCAGCATCAGGGATCGGGAGGGGAGCTCGAACGTCGCGCCATCGGGGGCAGTGTAGATGCGATCCGAGTTGAGTTCCCTGACGAATGTCTTGCCGCCCTTGGAAATCTGTGCGCAAAGATCGCCCTTCATAAGCCCCAGCCAATTGCGGTAGGCCGCAACCTTGTCTGCCGCATCTACAGCAGCAATGGAATCCTCGAAGTCCTGAATCGTCGTCAGTGCCGATTCCAGCCAAACGTCCGAGATGTTGGCTCGATCGGACTTGCCAATCGTCGACGTCTTGTCGATCAAAACTTCGATATGGATGCCGTTGTTCCTGAGAAGAAATTTTTCCGGGGAATTCTTTCCGGCGACATATCCGACGAATTTGTCTGGCTGCTTCAAGCCGACATTGCCGCCCTTTGCCAATAAAACTGTCAGTTTTTCGCCATCGACGGAAACAGCAAGCGCGTCTTGCCAGGGCGCGCCGTCCAGCGGCACCGCCTCATTGAGAAATTCGCGTACCCATTCGATCACTTTTGCGCCACGAACTGGATTGTAGCCTGGGCCCTTCTCGGCCCCGCCTTCTTCGGATATCGCGTCCGTTCCGTAGAGCGCGTCATAAAGCGAACCCCAGCGGGCATTGGCAGCGTTGAGCGCGTAGCGCGCATTGGCCACTGGCACGACCAGTTGCGGACCGGCGATACTCGATATTTCCGGGTCGACCCGATCAGTCGCCACACTGAAGGATGGGCCGTCCGGAGCGAGATAGCCAATTTGGGTTAGGAACGCCTTGTAGGCCTCCATGTCCGAGGGCGCACCATTGGTGCGGTGCCAATCGTCGATCGCCGCCTGCAATGAGCCGCGCTTTTCCAGCAGCATCCGGTTGCGGGGGCCAAGATCGGCAATGATCGAAGAAAGGCCGTCCCAAAATTGCAAAGCATCCACACCAGTCCCCGGAATTGCTTCCGCGACAACAAAATCGTGAAGCACCCCGGCGACATGCAGGCCGGAGATCTCTATGCGATCGGTCATCAATGGTCTCCAGCCTCGGATTTCGGTCTTCGGGTTTGCCGGCGTTTGAACATGCCGGACCGACAGGGTCAATTCGTCAATTGGCGAACACGCCTGCCGCGCCCCGAGATTGTGTCAGTCCGCTTCCGGCAAAAAACCTGCGCGATCGCAAAACGCCCGCCTCTTGCCCCAAACGCGCGGTTGGTCGATACCTTGTCCCCCATAAACGAAAAAAACCTTTAGGGACGTTGGTCGCATGATGCCATCGGCACAATTTTCTGATCTCAAGGGCGCCTCGGTTTTGATAACCGGCGGGGGTAGCGGCATTGGCGCGGCGCTGACCGAAGGATTCGTCCGACAAGGCTGTAAAGTGACCTTGCTCGACATTGCCGAAACATCAAGCCTGGAACTGGTGGACCGGCTCGAACAGTCCACTGGCACCAGACCGCTGTTTATCCGGGTTGACCTGCGCGACATAAAGGCGCTGCGCGAGGCGGTTCTCGAGGCGTCGGCTGCGCATGGTCCCGCCACCGTCCTTATCAACAATGCAGCCTTCGATGAGCGCCATGAAGTCGGCGACGTAACGGTCGAATACTGGGACGACAACCAGGCGATAAACCTGCGGCCGCAATTCTTCACCGCCCAGGCAGTAGCTCCCGGCATGAGAGAAGCAGGGAAAGGCTCAATCATCAACTTCACGTCGACCTCGTTCATGATGAACCATCCGGATATGCCGTCATATACAGCTGCCAAGGCTGGCATCATCGGGCTCACCAAGGGGCTTGCCGGCAAGCTCGGACAGGACGGCATCAGGGTCAATGCGGTGGCGCCAGGCTGGGTCATCACAGAGCGACAGCAAAAGCTCTGGGTAACACCTGAGTCGCTTAGCCAGCACATATCAAAGCAGTCCATCCGAGAAATGATGCAGCCGAGCGATCTGGTTGGTCCGTGCCTGTTCCTCGCCTCGGACGCGGCGCGGATGATCAGCGCCCAGACACTGATCGTTGACGGAGGATTCTTTTGACGGCCGCGGCATTTGCCGCCGTCGATTGGGGAACGTCCAGCTTCAGACTGTGGCTGCTGGACCCCGCCGGCGGAGTGCTCGCCGAAAGGCGAAGCGGCGAGGGCATGCTTGTCGCAGGCACGGAAGGCTTTTCCGCAATCCTCGAGCGCCATCTCGCCGATGCCGGAGCCCCCTCCGGGTTACCCGTGATCATCTGCGGCATGGCCGGCGCACGCCAAGGGTGGGTCGAGGCGCCCTATGTTTCGGTGCCCGCCAGCATGGGAACGATCGTGGCCGGTGCTGTTGCGGTGCAGGGCGGTTCGCGGGAAATCCGCATCCTGCCGGGCTTGGCCCAGAGGGATGCGGATGCTCCAGACGTCATGCGGGGTGAGGAAACCCAGTTGGCCGGCATCGCGCCGCTCTTTGCCAAGGGTCGCCATCTGATATGCATGCCCGGGACGCACTGCAAATGGGTCGACGCCAAGGACGGAGTTGTCGAGGCCTTCCGCACGTGGCTTACGGGCGAGTTATTCTCCCTACTCTGCACGCAGTCGATCCTGAGGCACTCGATCGATGGAACGCCATCCGTTGCGGCGCACCAGAACCGTCATTTCATAGACGGATGCAGCCGGGCGCTTGGCGATGGCGGCGACATCGGCTCTGGCCTGTTTCGCGTCCGTGCAGCGACATTGCTAGACAATCTGCAGCCCGTCGATGCGGCGGCAACGCTGTCGGGCCTACTGATTGGCGCGGAACTGGCATCCGCGCGCCGTGTCTTCCCAGACTCCGGAAACGAAGTGGTTCTGGTTGCGTCGGGCACGTTCGCGCTTTTGTACGGTACGGCGTTAAGTCTTGCGGGTTGCACGGTGATCCAAGCCGATGCAGAGGAAGCTGTCCGATCAGGGTTGATGGGGGCGGCGATGCATCTGGGCTGGGCGGCAAGGGCTACGTCATGAATGTCGCATTTCCCAAGCTTCGCCGCGGTCTGGTTGCGATTTTGCGCGGCCTGCGACCCGAGGAAGCGGTCTCGATCGCTTCGGCTATCTATGACGCAGGCATTGAAGCCATTGAGGTGCCGCTCAACTCTCCGGACCCCTTTGTCTCCATCGAACGCCTCGCGGACGCACTGCCCGCTTCCGCCCTGATCGGCGCAGGAACCGTGCTGTCGTCCCAAAATGTCGACGATCTCCATAACGCTGGCGGCCGCCTGCTCGTCAGCCCTAACATCGATCCGGTCGTGATGAAACGCGCCGGACATTTCGGCATGGTGACGATGCCAGGCGTCTTTACACCGAGCGAGGCCTTCCTGGCGCTTGGCTGTGGAGCGTCCGCCCTCAAGTTCTTTCCGGCAAGCGTGCTCGGAACCAGGGGACTTGCGGCCATGATGGCGGTACTGCCCAAGGACACCCACATCGGAGCCGTCGGCGGAGTTTCAGACAAGGACTTTGCCGACTATGCCAAAATCGGCGTGCGGACATTCGGCCTAGGCTCGAGCCTGTTTGCTGCCGGTATGAGTGTCGACGACGTTCGCCGGCGAGCCATAACGGCCGTTGCTGCCTGGGACGATGTCTTCCGTGGAGAACCCGCTTGAGCATGCCACTCGTTTCGATCCTCTCCGATATCGCGTGCCAGCTTGGAGAGGGACCCACCTACGATCCGCGTTCCGGGAAACTCTTCTGGTTCGATATCATCGGGAAGAAGCTGCTGGAAAAGGCAATGCCCGATGGCGATGTCATTGTGCACGACCTGCCCGAAATGACCAGTGCGCTGGCTGTGATCGACCAAAGCCGCCAGTTGCTGGTGACGGAAACGGGTCTTCATATCCGCGACGTCCGGACCGGCGCGATTTCCGTGCATCGCCAACTCGAGGCGGACAACTCCATAACACGGTCAAATGATGCCCGCGTGCATCCCTGCGGCGCCTTGTGGTTCGGCACGATGGGCAAGATGGAAGAGAAGGGCGCCGGGTCGATCTACTGGTATTTCAAAGGGGAAATTCGGACGCTCTTTCCAGGCGTCACCATCCCGAATTCGATCTGCTTCTCGCCGGATGGCACGATTGGTTATTTCACTGACACCTCGGTGAACCAGTTGATGCGTGTCGAGTGCATCCCCA
>JBKJRE010000332.1:0-5328 GCA_046594775.1 Rhizobiaceae bacterium
CGATCTGAAAATGCCTGCCTGAAATAGGCCCTGTCGCAGTTTTGTCGAGGGGCTGTTTCGTGTAAGGAGCATCACCTTGCACATATCGCTCGCGCGGCGAGGCAAGACGAACACGGAAAACCGACGGAAAGTCAGGGCATGCGTACCGATACAGGCCAGGTATTTCGTCTCGAGGACTATCGTCCGAGCGATTACCTCATCCCGCGCACGGATCTGATTTTCCAGCTATCGCCGGGCCGAACCCGCGTCGTCTCGAACCTGACCGTCGAGCGACGTGAGCAAGCCGGGAGGATCGGCCCGCTGATTCTCGACGGCGACGGTCTTGTGCTGATCAAGGTTTCGGTCGACGGCGTGGCGCTCGGCGACACTGACTACCAGGCGACGCCCGACCAGTTGATAATCCTCGCGCCGCCTAAGGCCCCAAACTTCCAGCTCTGCGTCGAGACCGAGATCGATCCGGCGGCCAATCTCGCCCTGATGGGTCTGTTTCGCACCAACGGCGTTTATTGCACGCAGTGCGAAGCCGAGGGCTTTCGCCGGATAACCTATTTCCTCGACAGGCCCGACATATTGTCGGTCTATACGGTGCGCATCGAGGCGGCGGCCGATGACGCCCCGCTGCTCCTGTCCAACGGCAACCTGGTGGAGACCGGCACCCTTCCCGGGGGCCGGCACTTCACCGTCTGGCACGATCCGTTTCCCAAGCCGTCCTATCTCTTTGCGCTGGTGGCTGGAGACCTCGGTTCGATCCATGACGAATTCGTCACCGTTTCAGGGCGCAAGGTGCAACTCGGCATCTATGTGGAGCATGGCAAGGAAGGCCTGGCCGGCTATGCGATGAACGCACTCAAGCGCTCGATGGCCTGGGACGAAGTCGTCTTCGGGCGCGAATATGATCTCGACCTTTTCAACATCGTGGCGGTGTCGGACTTCAACATGGGGGCCATGGAGAACAAGGGCCTCAATATCTTCAACGACAAATATGTTCTGGCCAATGACGAGACCGCCACCGACGCCGATTTCGCCAGCATCGAGGCGATCATAGCGCATGAATACTTCCACAATTGGACAGGCAACAGAATCACTTGTCGCGATTGGTTCCAGCTCTGTCTCAAGGAGGGCCTGACGGTTTTCCGCGACCACGAATTCTCCGCCGATCAGCGATCGCGCCCGGTCAAGCGCATTGTCGAGGTACGCACGCTGCGCGCCCATCAGTTCCCCGAGGACCAGGGACCGCTAGCCCATCCGGTGCGGCCGCGCCGCTACCGGGAGATCAACAATTTCTACACGACCACCATCTATGAAAAAGGCTCCGAGGTCGTGCGGATGATCAGGACTATTCTTGGACCTGACGATTTCCGCAGGGGCATGGACCTCTATTTCGAACGCCATGACGGCGACGCCGCGACCGTCGAGGATTTCCTGAAAGTCTTCGAAGACACGTCGGGTCGCGACCTGTCGCAATTCTCACTCTGGTACCATCAGGCGGGTACGCCCAACCTCGCCGTCACCACGTACCACGATGCCGTCAGCAGGCAATTCGTGGTGGAGATCGAGCAGTCCGTTCCGCCGACGCCGTCCGAAAGCCGCAAGCGCCTGATGCACATCCCCCTCGCCTTCGGTCTTGTCGGCTCGAACGGTGAAGACATCCGAGCACACTCGGTGGAGGGCGCCGTCGTCGAAGAGGGCGTTATCCATGTCCGCAAGCGCCGGCATGTGGTCCGGTTTGCCGGGGTCGCCGAACGGCCGGTGCTTTCCCTCAACCGTGGATTTTCGGCGCCGGTGACGCTTTCGCTCGAACAGCGCCGTGAAGACCACGTTTTTCTGGCGAGGCACGACACAGACCCGTTCTCGCGATGGCAGGCCTACAACACCTTGCTTAGCGAAGCCCTGATCTTAGCCTGCCGCAAGATCATGGGAGGCAAGCAGCCGTCATTTCCCAGGTCGCTTCTCGAACTGACCCGACTCATTGCCTGCGACGACGACCTGGAGCAGGCCTACCGCGCGTTGGCGCTGACGCTGCCGGGCGAGGCCGACATCGCGCGCGATATCGGCAAGAACATCGATCCGGATGCTATCCTTGCAAGCCGCGATGCGCTGACACTGGCCATTGCCGAGGCCAATGGCGACGTCTTCGGCAGAATTTATGACGAATTGGACTGGCAAGGCGGCTTCAGCCCGGACGCCGCGAGCGCCGGCCGCCGAGCCCTCAGGAACACGCTGCTCGGCTATCTCGCCGTTCTGCCCGAAGGCGCGGAGTTTGCCGATCGTCACTACGAAACGGCGACCAACATGACCGACCGTGTCGCGGCGCTTGCCGTGCTTGCGCATCGGCACCCTGGCGCCCGGCAGGCGGAACGCGCCCTGCTTTCCTTCGAGAAGAAATATCGCCACGATGCGCTGGTGCTCGACAAGTGGCTGCAGATCCAGGCCACGGCGCCAGGCGTCAAAACGCTCGAAAAGGTTCGCGCGCTGACCGCTCACCCCGGCTTCTCGATGAGCAATCCCAACCGCGTCCGCGCCCTGATCGGCGCTTTCGCCACGGCGAACCAGACCGGCTTCAACCGCGCCGATGGCGCCGGATACGCCTACTTTGCCGAAACCGTGCTCAAGATCGAGCGCAACAATCCCCAGTTGGCGGCCCGTCTCGCGACCGCGCTGCGGTCGTGGCGCTCACTCGAGCCGGGGAGGCAGGCAAAGGCGCGCGAAGCGCTCGTCATGATCGCCAGCGCCGAAAACCTGTCCGCAGACTTGCGCGATATCGTCGAACGAACCCTCAACTAGGGCCAAAAGGTCCAATTTTCCAATAATTCTAATCTTTTTGCCGGCTGCCACTGGACAAGAAGAATCACCTTTGATTCTTTGTAGACGATTCGGGTGTGCGGCGTCGCCGGATCGACAAGGGGAACGTTCAAAAGGGATCGGCTGATGGCCGGAGCGGACGCGTGGAGCGCGCCCGATGAAGCGGCTTTTGCCCGGCATGAAAGCCGGGAGAAAGTGGTCGCTGGAAATGCCCGGTTCATAGCCGCGCCGGCCTATATGCGGCTGCTCGCCGCCGAACCCCTGCTCAAGCGATCGATCCCCATCCTCATCCTGATCTTTCTGATCGTCGTCGCTTCCGTGCGTTTTCTTTCGCTGATGACGTGGCGCGACGATGTCGAGCGCGACGCCAAGGCAATCCTCAATCTCGCGGCGGGCGAACTGTCCAACGGCCTGATGCTTCCCGGCGCGGACGGCGCGGGCCTGGAGCCCTATGCGCAGGACCTGCTTCGACAGGCAGGGCTTCTCGGCGCGCTCGGACGCGACCATGTCATTGCTATCACAGACGGCGCGTTCAAGGTCGTGGCGACGACGCCCCCTTCCCTCGACTGGCAAGGACGGAAACTGGATAGAATGGTCGCCGGGGGCCAGCCGCTCTTCCTGTTTGGCGACCGAGCCGGCGCCATGCTTGTCCGGATCGATGGCGAACAATGGTATGCGGCGGCGGGCCTGACCGAACGCCACAACTCGGCCGCCCTCGTGCTGATCCGCAAGAACGCCGTCTTTGCCGAGTGGCGAAGATCCGTTTCGATGAACGTCACGCTGTTCGTCCTGACCGCCGGCGTCCTGCTCATCATTCTTTACGCCTATTTCAGCCAGGCAGCGCGCGCGCAGGCCGCTGATCGCATCTACCTTGAGGCGCACCAGCGCATCGATCTGGCGCTGGTGCGCGGACGTTGCGGCCTGTGGGACTGGGACATGGTGCGCGGCAACATGTACTGGTCGCGGTCGATGTACGATATGCTCGGCTACCGCCCATCCGAGGCCATGCTATCCTTCGGCGAGGTGGCGGAGATCATCCACGAGGACGACGGCGATCTGTTCGAACTCGCCAACAGGATCGTGTCCCGCGAGATCGACCACATCGACCAGGTTTTCCGCATGCGCCACTCTGACGGCCAATGGATCTGGATGCGCGCCAGGGCGCAGGTCATCGACCCGGAAGCGCCGGAGATCCAACTGATCGGCATCGCAGTCGACGTCACCGAACAGCGGCATTTGGCAATACGATCCGAAACCGCCGACATGCGGTTGAGAACCGCCATCGAGAATATCAACGAATCCTTCGTGCTGTGGGATCCGGCGCAACGCCTGGTGATGTGCAACTCGAAATACCAGCAGAACAACGGGCTGTCGGATCGCGACGTGACGTCCGGGACGCCGCGCGAGATGCTGGAGCAGAAGATGCCGGCTTTCGCTTTCGAGCGCCGCCTGGCGAATGCGAACGGACCCGACAGCGCCACTTACGAGCGGCAGCTTGGCGATGGGCGATGGTTGCAGGTCAACGAGTTGAAGACGCGTGACGGCGGCACGGTTTCGGTGGGCTCGGACATCACCCAGATCAAGCAGCACCAGGAAAAGCTGCTCGACAGCGAGCGTCGGCTGATGGCGACGATTCACGATCTCAGCCTGGCGCGGCGGGCCGAACAGGAGCGTGCGACCGAACTGGTCGAACTCAACCGGAAATACATGCGCGAGACCGAGCGAGCCGAGGCCGCGAACCGCGCAAAGTCCGAATTCCTGGCCAACATGTCGCATGAATTGCGCACGCCGCTGAACGCCATCATCGGCTTCTCGGAGGTCATGGAGTCGGCGCTGTTCGGGCCGCTCGGCTCGGATCGCTATGAAGAATACGCCCACGACATCCAGTCCAGCGGCAATTACCTGCTGGGCGTCATCAACGACATCCTCGACATGTCCAAGATCGAGGCCGGCCAGTTCTCCATGGACCGCGAGGAAATTGACTTGTGCCCGCTGATTCATGAAACCGCGCGGGTGATTGCTCTGCAGGCGGCGCAAAAGTCGATCACGGTGGAAACGCGCATCGCCGAACCGATGCGCATCTTCGCCGACCGCCGCGCCATCAAGCAGATAGCCATCAACCTCCTGTCCAACGCCATCAAATTCACCGGCCAGGGCGGCCACATCACGGTGCGGGCGCGAAAAGTGGCGGGCGCCATGGCGCTGTCCATCGAGGACAATGGCTGCGGCATTCCCAAAAGCGCTCTGGGCAAGCTTGGCCGCCCCTTTGAACAGGTGCAGAACCAGTTCTCGAAAAACCACACCGGCTCGGGGCTTGGGCTGGCGATCTCGCGCTCGCTTGCGGAACTGCATGGCGGCGCGCTCAAGATCCGTTCCAGGGAAGGTTTGGGAACGATCGTGTCGGTGCGGATCCCGGTCGGCAGCGCAGTGGACACGGCCAAAGCCGCCTGATCGTTCAGGATTTCTTCCGGGAGGCTCCCGCTTTACCCAGCAGACGTTCATAGTGCGCTCTGACCCTTTGCGCCG
>JBKJRE010000499.1:0-4950 GCA_046594775.1 Rhizobiaceae bacterium
ATTGCCAGAACACCCATTTGCGGCCCGGATAGACTTTTGAGGGATGCGCCGCCACCGAGCGAAGCCAGAAGGGATAGCCCTCAAACTCGCCCTTCAAATTGTCGGCATAGAAATCCGGCGCGGTGTAGATGATCGGGCGCTGGCCATAATGCGCCTCCAGCTTGTCCATGAAGACCTGCATCTTCTCGATCACATTCGCGCGCGATGGCCGCCGCTTGCAGCTTGATGTGCCGTTCCATTCCACGTCAATGACCGGCGGCAGCGCGCCCTTGACCTTCGGCACGTTGCGGATGAACCAGTCGGCCTGCTCGCGCGCCGTGCGGCACCAGTAGAAGAAGTGGTAGGCGCCGCGCCTCAGCCCGGCCCTCTCGGCATCCCGCCAGTTCTTCTTGAACATCGGATCGAGATGATCGCCGCCATCGGTCGACTTGATGTAGACGAAGTTCGCACCCTGCCCGCGCAGCTTCGCCCAGTCGATGTTGCCTTGCCAGCGCGAGATGTCGACGCCGTGGACCGCCAGTTGCTTGGGCGAGGCCTTGCCGAAATTGATCGGCTTGGCGTCGCGAAACCGGCGCTCGTTGATGACGATATTGGCGTAGGCCGCGTCGGCCGCCATGGGTCTTTCCGGCGCAACAAGCGCAGCCATCTCGGCGGGCGGCTGGTCGTCCTCCGACGGCTCGCTGGCGGCAGTCTGTCTCGGCCGCGCCGCTACCGGCTCCTTCG
This sequence comes from Rhizobiaceae bacterium, assembly GCA_046594775.1. Classification (GTDB taxonomy): domain Bacteria; phylum Pseudomonadota; class Alphaproteobacteria; order Rhizobiales; family Rhizobiaceae; genus CAMYMG01. Next base: position 724 of record JBKJRE010000499.1, read on the forward strand.
GCGTAACGCCTTCAACCACCGGCGCAGAGGGCCGCGCGATCGAACTTGTGGTCTCGGTTGAGAGGCCCAGCCCGTCGATGCCCGAACTTGAGGTGCAGGCGGTCACGCCAAGACAGGCAAGCACCGCAACGGTGATGATGGATAAACGCATGAACACTCGCACTCGACTCGGAATTAACCGGACAGCCACCTCCGCAACCTGTCCAGAAAACTTTGCTAACGGACAATTACCAAGAAATGTTGAATCCTATCTTTACGCTCGCCCGGAAATGGCGGGGCGCTCCCATTTCCGCCAAAAACGTCCGAATGCCTTGCGGCACGCCCGGGCAGGTGCGCGGGCGCTGACAGGCAAACAGGCTTCAATACGCTAGGAAAATGACTGTCGCGGTGGCCGTCCGGGGCCCAGTCGCCCCGGTGGGGCCGGCGTCGGGCGAGGCGCAAGCAATCTCTCACGCCCGGCGGTCTGACGCGCAGCCTCTGCTATGGTCCAGGAAATGTTTGCGACTGCTTCCGACATGAAAAACCCGGGGTGACGGCAATCGTCATCCCGGGCTTCTTCGAACCTGTTGGCTCGCATGCGCACCCGTCATTGGCGCACGGAAACCTGCCTGCGCGCCTGCTCGATGACATGCGGCGGCACCATCCGCTGCGCGGGACGCAGCGCCCTCTCCAGCAGCATGCGAACCTCTTCCGGGCGGACACGATCACGCGCCATCAAGAGCCGTATGATCGGTTCGCGCAGCAACTCGTCCAGATTTTGCTTGCCCTTGCTCATAAGTCGCCTCCTCGAAGGCCACCCGCATCTCTAAGATAGTACGCCGATCATGGCATGCAAATGTCGGATTGATGACGATGCGATGTCGCGGGCAAAATTCCTGCAACCGGTCCTGCTACGGTGTTTTGGTCAGTTGGCGCAGGACCGGAAGCAACGCCAGCGGCAGGTCTTCGGCGATGAGGCCAGGTCCGAAACGGGTTGCCGCCTCGGCATGCAGCCAAACGGCGGCGCAGCACGCTTCGAAAACCGGCATGCGCTGCGCCAGCAGTCCGGCGCAAATGCCGGACAGAACGTCGCCGGATCCGGCTGTCGCAAGCAGCGGCGTGCCGTTGGCATTGATGGCGGCGCGTCCATCAGGCGAAGCGATCACCGTGTCGGGTCCCTTCAGGATGATCGTGGCGTTGGCGCGGCTTGCCGCCTGCCGGGCCTTTTCGAGCTTCGAGATACCGCTGTTCTCGGCAAGATCCCCAAACAGCCTGCGGAATTCGCCGCGGTGTGGCGTCAGCACCAGTGCCGGCGCGTTGTGCTGCCGCGCCGCCGCGAAAAGCGCATCGGGGCGCCCGGAAAATATCGTCAAGGCATCGGCGTCGAGCACCATATGCCGGACAAGCCCGGCGATGGCCCGGACCAGATCGTCGGCGAAGCCTGCGGCGGCGGTGTCGATGCCGAGACCCGGGCCCAGCACCAGCGCGGCAGGCTTTCGCTCGCGCATGAAGGCCAATGCCTGATCCAGCGAGTCCACCTGGCGCAGGATCGTCGAGGTCAGCTGCGCCGCATTGGCGGCCATCGCGCCCTCTGGCGACAGCATTGTCACGGCGCCGGCGCCTGCCCGCGCCGCGCCCATGGCCGACAGTCGCGCCGCGCCGGTAGCCGCCGGGCCTCCCGAAAAGATGCCGACATGCCCTCGGGCATATTTATGGGTGTCCGCTTCGGGCCGAGGAAAACAACCGATCCACAGCCCGGGCGTGTTTTCAAAGCAGGTCGGCCGGATGGTTTGGAGAACCTCAGGGGCAATGCCGATCTGCGCCACCACCGTCTCGCCGCAGAGTTCCCGGCCTGGATAAAGAAGATGGCCCGGCTTCTTGCGAAAGAAGGTCACCGTCAGATCCGCGCGCATGGCATCGCCCAGCGCCTCGCCGCTTTTACCGGAAACGCCGCTCGGCAGGTCGACCGCGATGACTGCGGCGCCTGAGCCGAGGGTGCGCGAAATGGCCGTCGAATAGGCGCCTGCCGGCGGTTTCGACAGGCCCGCGCCGAATAGCGCGTCGATGACGAGACATTCGCGGCCGGGATCGAAACCGGCGAGGTTCTTCGGCTCGACCGGACATTCGGCCGCCGCCAGCGCGGCATCCGTGCCCGGCTTCGGCGCCTCGGCGCGCCACAGCGCCACCTCGACGCCTGCCTCGCGCAGCAGCCTTGCGACAACATAGCCGTCGCCGCCATTGTTGCCCGGGCCGCATAGGACATGCACCGTCGGCTTGTCCGGGTAGCGTTCCAGCACGACAGCGGCGAGCGCCGCGCCCGCGCGGCGCATCAGCGCAATGCCTGAATAGGGTCCGTCGGCCATAGACAGCCTGTCAGCCTCGGACATTTCACGCGGCGTCAGAAGTTCATGCGTCATGGAGATCGGGCTTTACGCTAAACACCAATCAGCGGTACACGATACTGAGGCGGGACGGAACATCCGTATCTGGTGCGTGGCATACACAAATTGCCTTCGTTTTAAGCAGAATGCATAATGAATAGACAGCGGCGCACTCCACTTGTTCACCTCTCAAACCGGAAATGCGCGGTCATACGCGTAGAGGGGCCACTGACAATCAGACTTTCGCGAAATCGCCGGTTCCCGTGCAACTTCGCGGCGGGCGCGCCTGACTGGCACAATTCGTGCTAGTCACAGCGCAGGCGGGCCCATATCTCGCAATTCCGGCTCTGGAGGCCATACGACAATGAAAAAGATCGAAGCGATCATCAAGCCGTTCAAGCTGGACGAGGTCAAGGAAGCGTTGCAGGACGCGGGACTTCAGGGCATTACCGTGACCGAGGCAAAGGGCTTCGGCCGCCAGAAAGGCCACACCGAGCTTTATCGCGGCGCCGAATACGTCGTCGACTTTCTGCCCAAGGTGAAGATCGAGGTTGTGCTCGGCGACGACGCTGTCGAGGGCGCCATCGAGGCGATCCGCAAGGCGGCGCAGACCGGCCGCATCGGCGACGGCAAGATTTTCGTTTCCAACATCGAGGAAGTCGTGCGAATCCGTACGGGAGAAACTGGTATGGACGCCGTTTGATGTCCTGCCACCACGCGATGTTCACAAGACAGTTCAAGAACGCCATCTCACAGGGAGAGACCGAATGACGACAGCCAAAGACATCATGAAGCAGATCAAGGAAAACGACGTAAAATTCGTCGATCTGCGATTTACCGACCCCAAGGGCAAGCTTCAGCATGTCACCATGGACGTCATTGAAGTCGAGGAGGACATGTTCGCCGACGGGGTGATGTTCGACGGCTCGTCGATCGCCGGCTGGAAGGCCATCAACGAATCCGACATGGTGCTGATGCCCGACCCCGAGACGGTCCACATGGACCCGTTCTTCGCGCAATCCACCATGGTCATCCTGTGCGATATTCTCGATCCGGTGTCGGGCGAATCCTACAATCGCGATCCGCGCGGCACGGCCAAGAAGGCCGAGGCCTACATGAAGGCCGAGGGCGTTGGCGACACCATATTCGTCGGCCCGGAAGCCGAGTTCTTCGTCTTCGACGACGTCAAGTACAAGGCAGACCCCTACAATACCGGCTTCAAGCTCGATTCCACCGAACTGCCGTCCAATGACGATACCGATTACGAGACCGGAAACCTCGGCCACCGGCCGCGCATCAAGGGCGGCTACTTTCCCGTGCCGCCGATCGATTCGGCGCAGGACATGCGCTCCGAGATGCTCACCGTGCTCGCCGAGATGGGCGTTCGCGTCGAGAAGCATCACCACGAAGTCGCCGCTGGCCAGCACGAGCTCGGCATCAAGTTCGACGCGCTTGTGCGCAACGCCGACAAGATGCTGATCTACAAATATGTCGTGCATCAGGTCGCCAACGCCTATGGCAAGACGGCAACCTTCATGCCGAAGCCGGTGTTCGGTGATAACGGCTCGGGCATGCATGTCCATATGTCGATCTGGAAGAACGGCAAACCGACCTTCGCTGGCAATGAATATGCCGGGCTGTCGGAAAGCTGCCTTTTCTACATCGGCGGCATCATCAAGCACGCCAAGGCCATCAACGCTTTCACCAACCCGCTGACCAATTCCTACAAGCGCCTGGTGCCGGGCTACGAAGCGCCCGTGCTGCTCGCCTATTCGGCGCGCAACCGCTCGGCGTCGTGCCGCATCCCCTATGGCACCGGCCCCAAATCGAAGCGAGTCGAGGTGCGTTTCCCCGATGCGCTCGCCAA
>JBKJRE010000062.1:0-5405 GCA_046594775.1 Rhizobiaceae bacterium
CTTCTGCGCCGCCTCGATCGCGCGGGCATCACCCGACGCTTCGCCGGTGCCCATCATTGCCTTGCCCATTTCGCGCATCACCGACCGAACGTCGGCAAAGTCGAGATTGATCAGGCCTTCCTTGACCATCAGGTCGGTAATGCAGGCGACGCCCGAGTAGAGCACTTGGTCGGCCATGGCGAAGGCATCGGCAAAGGTCGTCTTGTCATTCGCCAGACGGAACAGGTTCTGATTCGGGATGACGATCAGCGTATCGACGCATTTCTGCAGTTCCTCGATCCCGAGATCGGCCGTCTTCATGCGGCGCTGGCCTTCGAAGTGGAACGGCTTGGTGACGACACCGACGGTCAGGATGCCCTTGTCGCGCGCCGCCCTGGCAACCACTGGAGCAGCGCCGGTGCCTGTTCCGCCGCCCATGCCGGCGGTGACAAAGCACATATGCGTGTTGGAGAGGTAGTCGACGATCTCGTCGATGCATTCCTCGGCGGCGGCGCGCCCGACTTCCGGCTGCGAACCGGCGCCGAGGCCTTCGGTGACATGAGCACCGAGTTGTATCAGCCTTTCGGCCTTCGACATGGTGAGCGCCTGGGCATCGGTGTTGGCGACAACGAACTCGACGCCGCGCAGCCCCGCCGTGATCATGTTGTTGACGGCATTGCCGCCGCCGCCGCCGACCCCGAATACGGTGATGCGTGGCTTCAGTTCTGTGATGTCGGGCTTCTGCAGATTGATCGTCATGGTCTTCGTCCTTTGCCTTTCCTGCCGCGTCGCCGCCACGGCCGCTAATGGGGCTAGCCCCGCCGAATTAGAAACTGTCTCTTATCCACTGACTCATGCGGTCCAACCTTCCGCCGGTTCCCGTCATCTTGAGACGGGAAATGGTACTGCTCTGTCGACTTTCGAAATTGGCCACCTGCGGGTAAATCAGCAGGCCCACCGCTGTCGAGAACGCCGGCCCCTTGGCTGCCTCGGGCAGACCGGCCACGCCAAGCGGCCTGCCCATGCGCACGTTGCGGCCCAGAATTCGTCTCGCGGCTTCCGGCAGCCCGGCCAGTTGCGATGCGCCGCCGGTCAGCACCACGCGCTTGCCAACCACGTTGCCATAACCGGACTTGCCGAGTCGGTCGCGCAGGATTTCCAGCGTCTCCTCTACCCGGGCGCGGATGATCCGCGTCATCACCGAACGCGGCACCTGCAGCGGCACTTCGCCATCCTCATGACCCATCGGCTGGATAGTCACCACGTCCCGGTCGTCAGCGCTGCCCGGCAACGCGGAACCGTGCATGACCTTCAACCGCTCCGCATGTTCGATGCGCGTCGACAGGCCCTTCGCCATGTCCATGGTCACGTGACCGCCGCCAACCGGGATGGAATCGCCAAAGACGAACTTGCCGTCGGAGAAAACCGAAATCGTCGTCGTGCCGCCGCCCATGTCGATGCAGGCGGCACCCATTTCGAGTTCGTCGTCGACCAGAGCTGCAAGCCCGCTCGCATAGGGCGTGGCCACCATGCGCTCGACAGAAAGATGCGAGCGATTGATGCACAACTCGAGATTGCGAAGCGGCGCCGAGTCGCCTGTCAGCACGTGCATGTCGACGCCGAGCGTATCGCCGACCATGCCGCGCGGGTCGCGTATCCCGCGTTCGCCGTCGAGCGAGAAGGCGACCGGCAGCGAATGCACGACTTCGCGTTCTGCCTTCAGCGCCTGCTTTGCGCCCGCGACGAGCACGCGCTTTATATCCGCGCTATCGGTCTCGTGGCCGCCAAGATTGATCGACGCCGAGAATACGTCGCTGCGCAACCGCCCCGCCGTGAGATTGACGATAAGCGAGTCGACGGTCAGCCCGGCCATGCGCTCCGCCGCATCCACCGCAAGCCGGATGGCGCGCTCGGCGCGATCCAGATCGACGATAACGCCCGATTTCAAGCCTTGCGACTTCTGGTGGCCGATGCCGATCACCTGCACTTCATGGGTGCGGGCGCGTAGGATCTGGCTTTCTTCGCGCGGCCTCAGTCGCGCAATCACGCAGCATACCTTGCTGGAGCCGACGTCGAGCACCGTAACGATGCCGGAACGGCGGGACGCACTGTCCTTCTGGCCGCCGATCCAGCTCATATGTTTTTCCCCGGCTTCATCTTGGCGGCCTTGGCCTGCTCGGCCAGCGCTGCCGTACGGCGCACCACGGCCTCGGGCGTCAGGCCGATGACCAGCCTGTCTTCCAGCCTGAGATCGACCGACGCGATGTCGCGCGACAGAAGCCCCTGCTCGCGGTCCATTTTCAGGACTTCCGCAATGGCCTCGTCGGCGCGACCTTCGGGCAGCTTGATGGTGATGCCGTTCTCCAGCCTCAAATCCCAGCGCCGCTCGGCAACGCGGATGAAGCCCTTGACCCTGGAGGCCAGCTCCGGGAACTGCCTCACCTTGTCGACGAAGCCCGCCGCATCCCTGGCCGCGCCATAGCCGATGACCAGCGGCAGCATGGAATGACGACCCCCGGAAAACGGAATGACGACACCGCCGGAGCGGTCGACGATCGACAGCTTGCTGCCCTGCTGCCAGATGGCGAACGGCGTGCGCTCCTTGATCCTGACTTCGATCGTGTCAGGATAAATCTTGCGCACTGACGCCACCTTGACCCACGGCAGTTCCGCGATGTGTTGGCGCGCCAGTTCGGCGTCGAAGCCGATCAGCGATGTCCAGCCGTCCAGATCCAGCTGCTGCAGAACGTCGATCTCCGACGTCTCGGTGTTTCCAGATACCCGCACCTGATCGATGGCAAAGCCGAGGCGTGCGGTAACCGCCTGAACCATGACCGGTATCTCGCCGCCGAGATAGGCGCCGTAGAGACCGCTTGAAGACAGCAGCACCGCGCTGGCGATCGCGGCGGAAAATCGCGGTGGGCTGTATTCGCCGCCGCACAGGCGCGCAACCAGGCGGGCCGGGCGACGAAGCCATCGCGGCAAAACGAAGTGCTCGGCGGAAAAGGACCAGCCGAAGACCGCAGGCCGCACTGCGCCGCCTCTATCGCCCTGTCCCGACTTCAACGCAAACACGAAGCGTCCTCCACCATCCAACTCAAGAGCTCGCCGAACGTATGTCCCGCTTGTGCGGCGATCTCAGGCACCAGCGACGTCGGCGTCATGCCCGGCTGGGTGTTGACTTCGAGCCAGATCAATTCGCCATTTTCCGAATGGCGGTCGTCGTAGCGGAAGTCTGAACGGGAAACGCCCCGGCAGCCGATTGCTTGATGTGCCTTGAGCGACAGTGTCTGTATTTTTTGGTAAATATTTAATGAAATTTTGGCCGGGCATTCGTGTTTTGATCCGCCAGGCACGTATTTTGAATCATAGTCGTAGAAGGAATGGCCCTCGGGGATGATTTCGGTGACGCCAAGCGCCACGTCGCCCATCACCGCGCAGGTCAGTTCGCGGCCATGGATGTACCGCTCGACCATGACGGTATCGCCGTATTTCCATTCCGGAGACGCAATCACCTGCGGCGGATGCGACTGATCCTCCTTGACGATCACCACGCCGAAGCTCGATCCTTCGTTCACCGGCTTTACCACGTAGGGTGCAGGCATCGGATGCTTGTCGCGGATGTCGAAACGGCTGACGACCTTGGACGCGGCAACCGGCAGGCCGGCCGCCTTGCCGATTTTCTTGGCCTGGGCCTTGTTCATCGCCAGCGCCGAGGCGAGCACGCCGGAATGCGTATAGGGAATGGCAAGATATTCGAGGATGCCCTGGATCGTGCCATCTTCGCCGAAGGGGCCATGCAGGGCATTGAAGACAACATCGGGCTTGAGATCTGAAAGCACCGATCCGACGTCCCGCGTCACGTCGATACGCGTCACGTCATAGCCTTCAGCTTCGAGCGCGTCGGCGCAGGCGCCGCCGGACGCCAGGGACACCGGCCGTTCGGCCGAAAATCCGCCCATCAAGACCGCGACGCGCTTGAACTTCATGCCCCGTTGTTCCCCCCTGCTGTGCGGGCCAAATCTTCTTCGCAACATTGAGTCCGAGTCTCCCGGCAGGTTGCCCCCCAGACGGAAAACGCGGCGCACGCCTCGTACGACTCAATTTGGAAACGCTGTTATCGCAAAGAATCAGAGAGTTGATTCCGTGGCAAGTACGGATTTGCTCGATCCCTGCTTCCGGATTCCGCTATGGCATTTTTGACTCACTGCAGTGACCGGGCTGGATGCTCCAACTCCGGTCGATCGCCGCGTATCCGACCTTGGATCTTGCTTGGCCACCTTGCTGATCTTGCCTTGCAGGCTGGCGCGCCTCGTCTGCAATCATTCGCGCAAGGCTGGGCTGCGTCGATTGGATTTTTCGCCTGTCGCAGAAGATTGCCCACGGGCAGCGAAAGCCTCTAAAGCAGCCGCCCCAGAAACTCGTCGACCTCATGCCCAGGCTTAAAGCGGCCGATGCGCTTGATTTCCCAGTGCAGGCGAATGCCCGAATGCTCAAGCACCCGTGCACGAACGGTTTCGCCAAGATATTCAAGGTCGTAGCCGGTGGCGTTTCCGGTGTTGATCAGGAAATTGCAGTGCATCGGCGAAACCTGCGCACCCCCGATCATCAGTCCGCGGCAGCCGGCCTCGTCGATTACCTTCCACGCGGATGTGCCGTCGGGGTTCTTGAAGGTCGAACCGCCCGTCTTTTCACGGATCGGCTGCACGGTTTCACGGTGGTGCTGAACCGCATCCATGGCCGTCTTGATGGCGGCCTTGTCCTCGGCGAAGCCCTCGAACAGCGCCGAGGTAAAAATCAGGTCTTTCGGCGCGGCGGAATGCCTGTAGGCATAGCCCATCTCGGCATTGCCCAGCGTCTGCACATTGCCCTGCCGGTCGAACGCCCGGACTTCGATAACGCGTTCGCGAGTCTCGAACCCGTTGGCGCCGGCATTCATGCGCAACGCGCCGCCAATGGCGCCTGGAATGCCGTGATAGAAGTGCAAGCCGCCGATGCCGGCCTCGTAGGCGAACGCCGCCACACGCTTGTCCGACGCGGCCGCGCCAGCCCTGAAGCGCGTCCCCGATACGGCCTCTACCTCACCAAATCCCTTGGCCGAGAGCCGTATGACGAAGCCTGGAATGCCGCCTTCCCGGACCAGAAGATTCGACCCCACGCCAACGGTCGTCACAGGGACGTCCCGAGGAACCGCCTTGAGAAACGCCGCAAGATCCTCCTCGTCGGCCGGCTGGAACAGGGCCTCTGCGGGTCCTCCCGCCCTGAACCACGTAATTTTGTCCATTTCCGCGTTCGGCGTAATGCGCCCTCGGATACCTCGCAAGGCGTCGCCAAGCCGCGCCAGCAGGGCTTCGCCGCTCTTCATGCGGCGGCTCCGTCTCCGGCAGCGAGCTCGCCCGGCAGCGAATAGGCCCACTGAGTGATGT
>JBKJRE010000337.1:0-7774 GCA_046594775.1 Rhizobiaceae bacterium
GCCGGATCGTCAAGATAATGCAGCACCTGATGCATCGTCACGAGATCGAACGTGTCCCGCTCGACGGGCGGCGCATAGATGTCGCCCTGGCGCACCTGCGCGTTGGAAACGCCTGCCTTGTCCAGATTGGCGCGCGCCACCGCCAGCATCTCGCGCGACATGTCGATGCCGACGCCGCGCCTGTAGAGCGGTGCGAATATCTCAAGCAGCCGCCCCGTACCCGTTCCAAGGTCCAGCATCGACTGGATTGGCCGCTCGCCGACCAGCTTCAGCAGCGCCGCCTCGACGGCCCTGTCCGGCGCATGCAGCGCGCGGATTTCGTCCCAGCTTGCCGCATTGGCGCTGAAATAGCCGGCAGCCTTGTCCTGCCGGCGCCGCTTGACCGACGCCAGCCGCTCCAGGTCGCGTTCGATCTGCGGATCGCCATCGTGAACCCGGCTGACAAGACCTTGGACGAAATCGCGTGTGGTATCGGCATCGGCAAGGCGGAAGAAGGCCCAGGAACCTTCCTGGTAGCGCCCAATCAGCCCGGCCTCGAGCAACAGCTTGAGATGGCGCGAAACGCGCGGCTGGGACTGATTGAGGATTTCTGTAAGATCGGACACTGTCAGGTCACCACGCGAAAGCAGCGCCAGAATGCGCAGGCGGCTGGTTTCGGCGGCGGCTTTCAGTGTCTCGACCAGTCTGTCCAGGGTAGCCGTCATCTTGCGATCTCGTTAAATCAGATATAAAGATATCTTTATGTCGAAACCGAAGACTTGGCAACAGGCGATGTCGCTGTCAGACAAGAAGATGACGCGGCGATAGCAAGGAAGACCAGATGTTCGAGCAGCGCGTCGGCGAAGTCCGGCTGGCCGGGGACCCCGCTGAAATAAGCGCCGACGGCCATGTCGTGTTCATCGGGCGCATCCGCTCCCCGTGGTCAAAGCGTGAGGACTGTCCCAAGAACATGGCAGCCGCCCGCGCCACCGGCCTGCAGGCGACAATCGAAATCGATCCCGCCTACCGCCCTGGTCTCCTGGGGCTTGCAGGCACCAGCCATCTTGCTGTGCTGACCTGGCTCCACTTCGCGCCGCGCAATCTGATTGTGCAAAAGCCCCGCCACAGCGCTGAACCAAAAGGCGTTTTCGCGCTGCGCTCACCGGCAAGGCCAAACCCGATCGGCCTGCATGTCGTGCGGCCGACAGCCATCGACATGGACGCAGGCATCCTGACGATCGACGGCGTTGACGTTCTGGACGGCACGCCGGTTCTCGACATCAAGCCGTATTTCGCTTCCATCGACGCCTTTCCCGACGCCATTCCGCCGCGCCGGACCGCATCTTCGTGAGCAATCCGACCGGCCGGCGGCGCGCAATTGCCAAGGCGCTGACGGTCCTGCTGCCAATGGCGCCTTACGCCGACATCGAGGCCATCCGCGCCGACGCCGGCGCCAGGCATATGAAGGACCTGCCGCCCGCCATCGCCGTATGGCTCGCCACCGTGGCGCATATCCGCCACCAGCATACCGACTATGAAAGGCTGCTCGTCGAAGGCTACGATCGCGACTCGGCGCGCTTTTTCGTCATCGACAGGACAAACTCCGTCCTCACCGGCTGGCGCGCAACCCGCCTGCTTGATCCGGACGACGACGACCAATGACAGCAAGCGCGGCGGTCTGTCAGGTCCGGTAAATCCACTGCTCGGGCACGCGCACGGAAATCTCCTCCCCGGCCCTGATGGAGCCGGGCTTTTCGACCCAGGCGACCAGCCCGCGCAGCCTTTTCGCCGCCTTTGGAAACAGCAGCGTCCCCGCCTCCCGGTCAGCCATGCCCGCGCCTTCGGCCACCGCGCGTCCTGCGTCACGGCAAGGCGCGTTCTGCGCGTCGATCTTGAGCGTCACGCCACCCTTGAAAAACAGCAGCGTGCCCGAAGGCAGCATCGACAGCCGAGGGATGCCCTCAAGCAGAAGATTGGCGCCGATCCATTCCGGCCGGATGTCGGCCAGTCCCATGCGCGCGGCAACGATGGCCAGTTCGTCGGGCGCGACGATCGACAGTTGCCGCTCGTTGCGCATAACCGTGCCGCGTTTGTACCAGGGCTCCCGCGCGCCGGATTTGCGCGTGTGGCCGGCGTGATAATCGCCCTCTATACCCTCGAAGCCGAGCGCAAGGGCATCCACCGCCTGCGTCTCGAAGGACCGCCCAAGCGCCGCGTAGACGCCGGCGACTTTCGCCGAAAACTTTCGGCCGGGCAGGATTTCCGGGTCGCCGTCGAGGCGGAGCTGCAGGTCGAGCATGTCTGGATCCTCAATCGTTTGGCGGAAAATGCCTCGACTGGCGCAAAAGTCCAACCTTAAAAACCGATCCGTCCATCAACGCCGCTTGCGCCATGCACCACGGGCTTCCGCTAGCCCATCCTGACCAGCGCCGCGCCGATGGAATAGCCGGCGCCGAACGCGCATAGCAGACCGAGATCGCCGCGCTGCATGTCGGCGTGATTCTCCGACAGCGCCACGATCGCGCCCGCCGCCGCCGTGTTGCCCAGGCGCTCAAGCACCATCGGCGCGCGGTCATGCCCGACCTCATGGCCGAAGGCGAGCTTCAGGATCATGGCGTTCATCCGGGCATTGGCCTGGTGCAGCCAGAACCGCCTGATGCCGTCCGGCACATGCCCGTGCTCGGCCAAAAAGTCGACGATGAAGCGGTGGCCGGCCACGGTGACTTCCTTGAACACCTTGTTGCCGACCTGCTTGATCATGTTGCCCTCCATCTCGATGATGGAGGTGTTTTCCTGGCCGGCCCGCAGCAGGAAGCCGAAATTGGTCCGGATGTTGTTGGAGAACTGCGTCCAGCTGCGCGTATCGACCACTTCGAGTTTTCCGGGCCGCGTCTCGTCGTCCTCCAGCGCCTCGACAACCATCGAGGCCGACGCATCGCCGAAAATGAAATGCGTTTGCCGGTCGCGGAAATTCAGATGCCCGGTGATGATCTCCGGCGTCACGATCAGCACCCGCCTCTGCGCGCCGCTGCGCACCAGATTGAACGCCACGTGCAGCGCCGCACCCGCCGACGAGCATCCGAGGCTCATGTCGAAGGCAGCGCCTGCAGCCCCCAGCTCCTTCTGGATTTCTATCGCCAGCGCCGGATAGGGTCGCTGCTGGTGGGAGGCGGCACAGATCACCATGTCGATATCGGACCCGTCGAGCCCGGCATGCTTCAGCGCCTTGCGCGCCGACTTCAGCCCGAACTCGGCTTCCACCGACACTTCATCGTCGCTGCGCGGCGGGATTCGCGGCGTCATGCGGCTCGGATCGAGAATGCCCTCCCGCTCGATGACGTGGCGGTTCTTGACGCCCGAGGCGTATACGATGAAGTCGCAGTCCGATCTGGGGAGCGGGTCGAGCCCCTGCGCAGCCCGGCGGGGATTTTCGTCGTCGACCCACTGATTGAAACTGGCGACCAATTCCTCATTGCCGATCGAGGCTTCCGGAATTTCGGCCCCGATGCCGCTGATGATGACATGCTTCATGCTTATGTTGGTCCTGCCGGCGCGGGCTGCGCCAATGCTCGTTTGGCCGAGGCGACACCGCGATCCGCCACCCTCGGATCGGTTTAGGCCAGTTTTCATGCCTTGCAAAGGCTGCCGGACCGGCCGGGCATGCCAGCAGCGCAGCAACCACCGTCTGATGGCCGGTCTGTCGGAACCATCTGGTGAACGCCGGGTTTCGCTGACAGTCAACTTGGAGGGAGGCTGGTCTGGAACCTTTTCTGTTCGACAGCTGGGCAGGCGTCCTGCGCGTCCTCGTCCAGGGCGCAGGCGCCTATGTGGCACTGCTGCTTTTCCTGCGCATCTCCGGCAAGCGGACGCTGGGCAAGATGAACGCCTTCGACCTCGTCGTGACCGTCGCACTCGGTTCGACGCTCGCCACCGTGCTGCTCGACCGTAACGTGCCGCTCGCCGAGGGCGCGCTTGCGTTCGCGCTGCTGATCGCCCTGCAATTCATTATCACCTGGCTGTCGGTTCGCTCCGAAAGGGTCGAACAGTTTGTCAAGGCGACGCCGACCCGCCTGTTCCACGACGGCCGATATGACCACGAGGCCATGCGCGAACAACGCGTCACCGCCAAGGAGATCGCCGCCGCGCTGCGCCAGAACGGCCATGCCGACGAAACGTCAGTCCTCAGTGTCGTGCTTGAGACAGACGGAGCAATCAGCGTCGTCGCCCGGCGCTGACAAATAATCCACGGGCCTTTACGGCCTCGCACGAGCGGGCTAGCCTGTGCCCGGATGGGGGTCATCGCGCGAAGGAGGATTTCGCCATGCGCCTGCCTGTCCTGAAGATCGTTCCGGCCATGCTGACCCTGTTGCTTGGCGCCACCGGCGCACAGGCGGCGGACTATTCATGCAACGGGCTGGTTGTCACGGGCCAGAAAATGACCTGCTCCGGCTTCGAACCCAACTGGGCGATCGAGCTTACCTGCAATGGCGCGACGATGAGCTCGGCCTTCATCGACGCCTTCTCAGGCAACTCAATTCAGACCACGCCGGGAACGGTCGCCTTCTCCTCGCAGGACCCCTGGACATTCCAGACCAGCCATCCGGTCGCCGGCACGATAGCCGCGACGCCCGGCGGCTGCACGGACGAAGGCGACAACGTCCACGACTTCACCTTTACGCCGGCCGCGGCGCCTGGTCTCAGCGGTCCGTTCTTTCCGTTCTGCTGCCGGCTGGAGTAGATGCATTGGCCAGATTTGAAAGTTTTTTCCTTTGATCCGCCGACAAGCGAGATTGCGCCCTTCGGTTGTTCTGGCTAGACGTGCCAGCCGGGCAGCAGTGCAAGTCAGGGGACAAGGCATACAGTGACTTTTACCCTGCACCAGCACTCCGATCGCAGTCGGATGTACCTCGAGAACATGCCGTTCCGCTTCGACGAGACGCTGGCATGCATCTGCGTGTTCGACCCGGCGATCATCTCGGCCGTGTTCCGTTCCGACTGCTTCGAAGTCGTCCCTTATGCAGATCAGTACCGCTATATCACCGAACACACTTCGCTTGACTTCAGTCCGACCGCGACAGCGTTCGATCACGTGCCGCTGGCCAACGAGGGTGGCCGCCACAAGCAACTGCGGGCCGAGATGGCCGCCATCGTTGCCGATCCCACTCGACAGAAAGCGCGCGAAATCGATGAATTTACCGCCGATCATGTCGCTGGCCTGTTCGTCCCCGGCAACACTGTCGAGCTCATGAACGATCTCGCCGACCCGCTCTTCGTCAGACTTTTCTCAGTATGGTTGGGCGTGGACCACGCGCCATTTTCCGAGAATTTTAATGTCTCTCAGGCATTCGACAGGAAGATCAGCTTGAAGCGCCGGGTCAGGATCAACCAGAATATCGGCGAGATGACCTGCGCCTTCGCCGCGCAGGCCGAAAACCTTGCGACGTCGCCCGAAATGGCCACCGCGATGAACATGCTGGGAAACGACACGCTCAAGGGGTCGGTCGCCCTTTCACTCTGGGAGATCTTGGCGCGAAATCCCGGAAAGAGATTCGACGAGATCGACTACCCCGCGAACTTCCCCTCAACGGGCGTGCCCTACATCGAGCGGGTGGCTAGGAAGGATGTCGAGATCGACGGCATGGCCGTCGCCAGGGGTGAGCGGGCGCGCCTCTTCCTCGATGCCACGGCGTCGCATGTCTCGGGCACCGAGTCCGACCTTCTTTTCGGCAGGGGACGCCATCTCTGTCTTGGCAAACCGATGGCCTTGGCGATGTGGCGTCGTCTGACGGCCACGTTATCGACGCTGACCTCGCGTTACACGTTGGGCGACATGAAACTTCGAACAGGCGACTACGCTTTCAATTATCCAGATTATGCACGGGTCACGGTACATGGTTGAAGAAACGGCGCGCGGCTGCATCCAGATATTCAGGAAGGTGACTGGTCTCGAAACGTCGCACCAGGGCGTCGGGATTTCGGACGCCGAGATCCTGTCGAATCCCATCGATTCTTTCGAGATCGACAGCCTCGAGACGATGGAGTTCATCATGGGCGTGGAGGATCACTTCAAGGTGGAACTCGACGAGGAAGCCGTCAACCGCTGCTCCAATGTCGCGGAACTCGTGGCATTGGTCGACACAGTCCGAGATGTTTAGGTTCCGGCGTCGAAGTCCGGAGCAGGTAGCAGCCGAGACGGTAGACGCCAACTTCCACACGCGCCGGACATCGCGCGGCTTGAAGAAACTTCTTGGCCGGGTTCCGGCTGCATCCCCGACATTCACGCGCACCGAACTGGCGAGCGGAATGAATCTATATTCGGCAGACCAGGGAGCCCGGACGCTTCTGGTCGGCTTTTGCGGCTGGAAGGCGCGCCTCTCCATGCCCGTGTCGCTGATCCTCGAGGCACTCGACAGCACCGAGGTCGACCTTCTTCTTTTGGCCGATCTCCGGCAACGTCACTTCGACGGCGGCATCGAGGGTTACGCGCGCTCGCTGCCCGAACTGATGGACAAGATCGGCACGCTGGCGCTGCGGCGCGGCTATGGCGCAAGCATCACCTATGGCTGCAGCATGGGGGGAATTCCTGCGCTGCGCGGCGGCGGCCTGCTGGGCGCGGCCAAGGCAATCAGCGTCGGCGGCCGTTTCGCCTGGCATCCGTCCAGGATCGAGTCGGGCGACGAGTACGTCAACGCCTTCGATCTGCTTTGCCATTGCCGAGCACCAATGGCTGTCCCCTCCTACCTGCTTTATAGCGAAGCCAATCCGCAGGACGTGGAGGGCGCCGCGATGTTCGCCGCGATCTCGCCCGCCAGCGGCAGGATCGCATTTCCCGGCAGGAAACATAATTTTCCCTACCACATCAAGTTGAACGGAAAGCTTGCGAGCTATTTCTCGCAATTGCTCGACCTCGAACGCGAGCCCGATCCGGCGCAGCTCCGCGCCCTGCTGGAGTGAGGTGGAGAGGACTTTCCTCCTACCGCGTCAGCCGCTTATACGTCATGCGATGCGGGTTGATGGCGTCTGGGCCGAGGCGCCTGATCTTGTCCTGCTCGTAATCCTCGAAATTGCCCTCGAACCATTCGACATGGCTGTCGCCCTCGAAGGCCAGGATATGCGTCGCCAGGCGATCGAGGAACATGCGGTCATGGCTGATGATCACCGCGCAGCCGCCAAAGTTTTCCAGCGCGTCTTCCAGCGCGGCAAGCGTCTCGGTGTCGAGGTCGTTGGTCGGCTCGTCGAGCAAAAGCACGTTGCCGCCGGTCTTCAGCATTTTTGCCAGATGCACGCGGTTGCGCTGGCCGCCCGAAAGATTGCCGACCTTCTGCTGCTGGTCGCCGCCGCGGAAATTGAACGACGAGCAATAGGCGCGCGTGTTGGCCTCGTGCTTGCCGAGCTTGACCACCTCGGCGCCGCCGGAAATCTCTTCCCACACCGTCTTCGACGGGTCGAGCGCGTCGCGGCTCTGGTCGACATAGCCGAGCTTCACCGTCTCGCCGACCCGGATCGTGCCGTCGTCGGGCTTTTCCTGGCCGGTGATCATGCGAAACATCGTCGTCTTGCCGGCGCCATTGGGGCCGATGACGCCGACGATGCCGCCGGGCGGCAGCTTGAATTCGAGGTCCTCGATCAGCAGCCGGTCGCCATAGCCCTTCTTCAGGGCGGCGACCTCTATCACCACATTGCCCAGCCGCTCGCCATGCGGAATGACGATCTGCGTGTCGCTCGGACGGCGCTTGTCGGCGGCGTCCAGCAGGTCCTGGAACGCCTGGATGCGCGCCTTCGACTTGGTCTGGCG
>JBKJRE010000039.1:0-3178 GCA_046594775.1 Rhizobiaceae bacterium
GCTATGAGGCCTTGATTCTGGAGCTTGGACTTGCCGGTCGCGTCCGTTTCGTCCCCCCCATGCCTGCCCAACGGGCCTTCGCGCTCGCCGCTATCGTCGTGGTGCCCTCACGCGCCGAGGCAATGCCCTATATCGTGCTTGAGGCGCTGGCGGCTGGAAAGCCGATGATCGCCACCGCCGTCGGTGGAATCCGCGAGATATTCGGTGCCGGCTCAACGGCACTGGTGCAGCCCGACAGCGGCGAACTCGCCGCGAAGATGGCCGAAGCGATCGCCGACCCAGCCGGCTTCAAGCGGCGAATGCCCGACATCGCCAGCCTCAAGTCCCGGTTCGGCGTCGATGTTATGGCTGCGCGGATCGAAAGCGCCTATCGCACCGCCCAGCCGTGAACGGCGACCTGCCGGCCGTTCAAATTCATAGGCAGCACTCAAGGGTTTCTTAGCTCTCTTTTGCTAATGCTGGCCGACTTTCAAGGATCGGCAGCAGCATGAACAAGATCGATCGGCCGCACCGCTTTTCGTCCGACGCCGACGTCGGTGGCGATCCTGACCGGCCGCTGAATTCCGCGGCTCGCGAAATTGCGTCCCGATACCGTCGGGACACCATGTCTCCGATCATGGTGTCCGGCGTGCTTCGGCTTGTCGAACTGGCGCTGCTCATCGTCTCGGGCACGCTGCTCTTTACCCACTATGTCGGTATCCACACCGCACTTGTCTGGCACTATCCGGCAGTCATCATCGCCGCGTCGGTGATGGTTGTCGTCCTGCTCGACATCAGCGATTGCTATCAGCTATCGACCTTGATGCGACCCGTCGCCAGCATCGGTCGCATCACGGTCGTATGGGCCGGAACGCTGTCGCTGTTTGCGGTCGTCGGATTCTTCCTGAAAATATCTGGCGATTTTTCGCGACTCTGGTTCGGCGGCTGGTTCGTCGCCGGCCTTTTCCTGCTGCTTGCGCCGCGCCTCACCCTTTCGCACATGATTAAGCGCTGGGCGCGCAACGGCACGATGGAGCGGCGTGCCGTCATCGTAGGCGGCGGCAAGGCGGCCGAGACGCTGATCCGATCCGTGGAACAGCAACCCTACAACGATATCCGCATCTGCGGCATTTTCGACGACCGAGACGACAAGCGTTCGCCGCCCCTGGTGGCCGGCTATCCAAAACTCGGCACCGTGCATGAACTGGTCGACTTCGCACGCATTGCACGTATCGACATGCTGATCGTGTCGCTGCCCCTGACTGCCGAAACGCGTGTGCTGTCGCTGTTGAGAAAGCTCTGGGTGCTTCCCGTCGATATTCGCCTTTCTGCGCACTCGAACCAGCTACAGTTTCGTCCACGCGCTTATTCCTACATCGGCGCGGTGCCGATGCTCGACATTTTCGACAAGCCGATCAACGACTGGGATTCAGTGGCCAAGCGAGCCTTCGACATCGTGTTCAGCCTGGTCGGCATTATTGCCTTTTCGCCGGTCATGCTGGGCACGGCCATCGCCATCAAGCTCGACAGCAAGGGCCCAGTTCTGTTCAAGCAGAAGCGTCATGGCTTCAACAACGAAGTCATCGAGGTCTACAAATTCCGCTCCATGTTCACCGAATTGTCCGATCCGACTGCCAAACAGACGGTGACCAGGAACGATTCGCGGGTCACCAGGGTGGGTCGCTTCATCCGCAAAACGTCGATCGACGAACTGCCGCAGTTTTTCAACGCGCTTCGTGGATCGCTGTCACTGGTGGGACCGCGCCCGCATGCCATCGCCGCCCAGTCGCATAATCTACTCTACAATGAAGTGGTGGATGGCTATTTCGCGCGCCACCGGGTCAAGCCCGGCGTGACCGGCTGGGCGCAGATCAACGGCTGGCGCGGCGAGATGGACACGGACGAGAAGATCCGGATGCGCACAGAATACGACCTGCATTATATCGAGAACTGGTCATTGTGGTTTGATCTGAAGATACTGTTCCTGACGCCGCTGCGACTGCTCAACACGGAAAACGCATATTGAGCGTCCTGGCGCAGCCCGTGGCGGCGCAAGCGGTCAACGCCAAACTGGTCGCGTTGACCGCGTCGGCCGCAATCGCCGTCGGCGTTCTGCTTTCGGGCTTCGTCATCAGAGAGCCGGCTCCATACGAGATCTACATGGCCGGACTGATCGCGGTCTGGGCCATGTTTGGTCTCAGGATTTCGCGCGCCATCATGCCGCTCCTGACCCTGCTGGTGCTATTCAACATCGGCGGCATGATCGCCATGACGCAGATGTCGGACCTGATGAGCACGCCGCTCTATCTTGCCGTGTCGCTGTTCCTCGGCCTGACCGCAGTCTTCTTCGCGGCGGTCACGGAAGCCCAACCGTCTCTCTATCGCTTGATCTTCAACGCCTGGGTTTGCTCTGCGGTGGTGACGGCAACGCTTGGGATCATCGGCTATTTCGGACTCTTTCCCGGGGCCGACATTTTCACCAAGTTCGATCGCGCGGCCGGCGCCTTCCAGGACCCGAACGTTTTCGGTCCGTTCCTGGCGCTGCCCGGCATCTATCTCTTGTACAGGCTGCTAACCGGCAGCCCTGCCAGAATGTTCCTCTATGCGGCGCCGCTGCTGATCATCGTCGCCGGCATTTTCTTTTCCTTCTCACGCGGAGCCTGGGGCTTGTTCGGCGCGGCGGCGATCATGCTCATGGGAGCGCTGTTTCTCCAGAGTTCGAGCGGCAAGTTCCGTCTGCGCATCGTGGTGATGGGCATCGCTGCCGTGGCCCTGCTGCTTCTGGCGCTGCTCGTCCTGCTGCAGATCCCCGGCGTGGCGGACATGCTCACAGCGCGTGCGCAGCTGATCCAGGATTACGACTCCGCCCGCCTCGGCCGCTTCGCCCGCTACGCCATCGGCTTCCAGCTGGCGATGGAGCGCCCGCTCGGCATCGGGCCACTGGTCTTCGGCCAGATCTACGGTGAAGACACGCACGATATCTGGCTGAAGGCGCTGATGGACTATGGCTGGCTTGGCTTCGCCTCCTGGGCGACGGTGATCGGCTGGACGACAGCAGCCGGGTTCCGCATCCTGTTTCGCAACCGTCCATGGCAGCCATTCCTGCTTTGCGCCTATGTTGTCTTCCTCGGCCATGTGGCGCTGGGCACCGTCATCGACACCGATCACTGGCGGCACTTCTATCTGCTGCTCGGCCTGA
>JBKJRE010000015.1:0-2566 GCA_046594775.1 Rhizobiaceae bacterium
GACCATTTCAAGTTCCTGACGGAAATGGACGGAGCAAGCTTCCCCGAGGCGGTCGAACGGATTGCCGAGCTTGCCGGCGTTTCGATGCCGGCGCGCGACGAACATGCCGAGAGGCGCGAGCAGGAGCGACTGAGCCTCATCGACGTCATGGAGATGGCGGCAAGGTTCTTCGAGGAACGGTTGCAGTCGGCCGATGGCGCCAAGGCGCGGGCCTATCTGCGCGAACGCGGCCTGGCCCCGGCCACGCAGCAGAATTTCCGGCTGGGCTACGCGCCCGAAAGCCGCAATGCGCTGAAAGAGCATCTGGCCGCAAAAGGCGTCTCCAAGGCGGATATCGAGGCCTGCGGACTTGTCCGCCACGGCGACGACATTGCCGTCTCCTACGACTGGTTCCGCGACAGGATCATGTTTCCGATCCCCGATTCGAGAGGCCGGATCATCGCCTTTGGCGGCCGCGCGCTGGCGCCCGATGCCCTGGCGAAATACATGAACTCTCCCGAGACCGAGCTCTTCCACAAAGGCAACGTGCTTTACAATTACGCCCGTGCCCGCAAGGCGCAGGGCAGGGAAGGCACGATTCTCGTTGTCGAGGGCTATATGGATGTGATTGCGCTGGCGCAGGCGGGCTTCGAAAATGCCGTCGCGCCGCTCGGTACGGCACTGACCGAGAGCCAGCTCGACCTGCTGTGGCGCATGACCGCGGAGCCAGTTCTGTGCTTCGATGGCGATCCGGCGGGGGTCAAGGCTGCCTGGCGCGTGGCCGACATGGCGCTGCCGGCAATACAGGCTGGACGCACGGTGCGTTTCGCCCTGCTGCCTGGAGGCAAGGACCCCGACGATCTGGTAAAATCCGAGGGTCCGGAGGCGTTTCGCGCGATTCTGGCGGATGCCCGGCCGCTGGCCGATGTGCTGTGGATACGCGAGACTTCGGGCGGCGTCTTCGATACGCCGGAGCGCAAGGCGGAACTGGAAAAGGGCCTGCGCGAACTGACCGGCCGCATCAAGGATGAAAGCCTGCGCTTCCACTATGCGCAGGAGATGCGCGAAAGGGTGCAGGCCTTCTTCGGCAGGACGCGCGACAAACCGCGAAACCAGGGGGACTGGAAAAAGGCAGACAAGTCGCAGGGTGGCCAATTCGCCAAGCCGGGCGCAGCAGCCAGTCGGTTCGCCGTGTCCGAGAGCCTGGCGCGCTCGGCTCTGGTCAAGCGCTCGGGCGGCGTTATGCCGCTGCGCGAAACCGCGATCGTCGTGGCGCTGGTCAACCACCCACAACTGATAGAGGAGAATTTCGACCATTGCGAGATGCTCGATCTGTCGCATCCCGACCTCAGATGCCTACACGCGGCGCTGATCGACGCCATGGCGCATGGCGCGACCAACGATCGGGGCGCCGTGCTGGAAACCATCGAGGCCGCCGGTCACATGGAACGTTGGGAACGCGCCGTAGCGCTTATCCGACGGGCGCGTCTGTGGCCGGTTCTGGAGGACGCCGCGCTTGACGATGCACGAGACGCTTTCGCCCAGGCGCTGCACTTGCACCGCAGCGCCGGAACGCTACATAATGAGCTAAAGGCGGCCGAAATGGCGCTGGCTACCGAACCAACGGATGAAAACTACCGTCATCTGGTCGAAATACAGACGCAGTTTCGCGATGTTCAGGCGACCGAAGCGCTGATCGAAGGCTTCGGCATTTCGTCGGGAAGGGCTGGTCGGGGTTTCTGACCATATGATTCGCTTTTTTGGCGCGAATCATGCGACAGGCGCTTGACGTTTCGGCAGAATGCCGGAATCAGGGCGATTCGAAACGCTGACCGACGATGGGCTGGAGCCCTGAAGGACCGAAAGGACTTCTGGTTGGGTGGACAGGGACGTGCAGCCGCCCCACTTGATAAGGTTAATCGGTACTTAAGACACGTGCTGGTACAGGCCCGAAAGCGCCGGTTTGGCGAGTACGCTTCATAATTCCGGTTCCATTGCCCTTTGGGCTTTCAGGAACCGCCGCTTGGAGAAAGCAAGGCATGGCGACTAAGGAAAAGGAAGAGGTCGAAACCGAACGCGAAGGCACCACCGATGGGCCTCTGCTCGACCTTTCCGACGATGCGGTCAAGAAGATGATCAAGGCCGCCAAGAAGCGCGGCTATGTGACCATGGACGAGTTGAATTCGGTCCTGCCTTCGGAGGAAGTGACCTCCGAGCAGATCGAGGACACGATGTCCATGTTGTCCGACATGGGCATCAACGTCGTCGAGGATGACGAGACCAGCGAAGAGGCGGAGACCGAGAAGACCGAGGCCGACGCCGAGGAAGACGCCAACGAACTGGCCGAACGCACCGGCACCGCCGTCGCAGCGACGCCGACCAAGAAGGAACCGACCGACCGCACCGACGATCCCGTTCGCATGTATCTGCGCGAGATGGGTTCGGTGGAGCTTCTGTCGCGCGAGGGCGAAATTGCCATCGCCAAGCGCATCGAGGCCGGCCGCGACACGATGATCCGCGGTCTCTGCGAAAGCGCGCTGACCTTCGAGGCGATCATGGTCTGGCGCGAGGAGCTGGAGGGTGGCCG
>JBKJRE010000134.1:0-4557 GCA_046594775.1 Rhizobiaceae bacterium
CGTGCTCCACGGCGTTGCGAAACTCCTCGGCCAGTCGACCGTGCGTCACAAGCACGAGTCCGATCATTGCTTCCTGGTCCCCGTCATCGTCCGCTCACCGGTCTTATGCATGCTTGACGCTCCCGTCGGCCTGCCCGCTCGACGGGAGCGCTATCTTGTCGACCGACGAAGCGTTGACAAGCCCAAAAGTGTTTCCACCAAAGCCATTTTGACGCATTGCAGCATCAAATGCGTTTGAACGCCCGGCCAAATGGCGCGATATCGAGGCATGCCGCTACGGCAAGAACCGCGGCCTGCCTGTCGCCAGCGCAGAGTGTCAAGGTCCGTACGGCGCAGCTTGCCAGTCGCTCGGAGTCCCTGTCCGGGTAGCGGGGCGCCTGATCCGTCCCGACCAGACGAACATGAAGGTCGACCACCGCGCTATGTTCAAAGTCAATCGCGTGAGGCCCCAGCCCGCGAATTTCCACCAGCCCGGCAATCGTCGCGGGCACTTCGCAAACGAGACGGCCTTGATGGCCCGAAAGCAGCAGCTGGTCGTCGCCCACGAGCCGCGCGAACAGGCCGTAGCCGCTCGCGTGGTCGATCAACGCCAGCGCCAGCCCGCTCTTTCCCGACCCGGAAGCGCCCGAAATCACGACGCCTCGCTCGCCGACCACCACGGCGCTGGCATGAAAATTGGACCCCACGCGGCTAGCTCTCGACCGGCAGCGTCACGGTGAAGCGCGCGCCGCGGATTTCGCCGGGCTTGCCGCCCATAATGTTTTCGGCCGTCAGCGTTCCGCCATGCGCCTCGACGATCTGCCGGCTGATCGACAGACCAAGGCCGGAATTCTGGCCGAACGCCTCGCCGGCCGGCCGGTCCGTGTAGAAGCGTTCAAAGATGCGCTCGACATTGTCGGCGCGTATGCCCGGCCCATTGTCATCGATCGTGAGGATGATCCACTTGGCGACGCGCGACAGTGAAACGGTAATACGACCGGTCTCTTCAGGCACGAAGGAACGGGCATTCTCGATCAAATTCGTGATGACCTGGCCGAGCCTCAGATCGTGGCCGACGACAAAATAGGTCTTGGCGCCATGCGTCGCCTTGCTGATCTTGATTTCGATGTCGACGATCTTCCGGTGACGGCCCGAATCGCGCGAAACGCCGACAAGGTCGGTGACGAATTTCTTCAGGTCCATGCTGCCGGCGTCCTCGCGCGCCAGCTCGGCGTCGAGGCGCGAAGCATCGGATATGTCGGTGATCAGCCTGTCGAGACGACGCACATCGTGCTGGATGATCTCCATCAGCCGGTTGCGCGAAACGTCCGTCTTGGCGATCGGCAGCGTCTCCACGGCACTGCGCAGCGAGGTCAGGGGATTCTTCAGTTCATGGCTGACGTCCGCGGCAAAGCTCTCGATCGCCTCGATGCGGGCGTAGAGAGCATTGGTCATGCCACGCACAGCCACCGACAGATTGCCGATCTCGTCCTGCCGGTCGGAAAAATCCGGGATTTCTTCACGATTCTTGGATCCCCGGCGCACTCGCACGGCAGCGGCGGCGAGCCGGCGCAGCGGCTGCGCGATGGTCGAGGCCAGCAAGATGGACAGCAGCACGTTGACCATCGCAGCGACGCCGAAAACCCGCAGGATCGCCATGCGCTCGGCGGCAACAATCTTGTCGATATCGCCGCCCTGCGTGGACAGCATCAGCACACCCAGCACGGCGCGAAACCTCTGGACGGGCACCGCGACGGAGACGATCTGTTCGCCCTGTTCGCTAATGTGCACCACGGTCGAGGGGATGCCGGTGAGCGCGTTCATGACCTCCGGGAATGCCGAGCCGTTGCCGCCTGGCTGTTCGCGATAGACCGGCAGGTCGGTACGACGGAAGAAGCCGGCGATGAAGCGCTGGATCTGATCGACGAAGCCGAGCACTTCCTCGTCAACCGGCGGCAGGTCGTAGCGGAGGATCTGGCCGCGGGAATAGAGGTGGCGCGAATCGAGCAGCAGGTTGGCGTCGCGGTCGTAGATACGGGCTCGCGTTCTGGTTGGCGAGATGAGGCGCCGGAGCACCGGCGCGACACGCTCAGGATTGATCGGAAAATCGAGGCTGTCGAGCTGGTCGGAACCCGGCGCCAGGCTCTCGCCAGCTTGCAGCTCAAGCAGTTTTTCGGGATCGATCGAGATCGAATCGGTCTCCACCGTCGCCGAGGCGGCAATGGCGCCGGCGATGATCTCGC
The DNA here is from genome assembly GCA_046594775.1 of Rhizobiaceae bacterium. Lineage (GTDB taxonomy): Bacteria > Pseudomonadota > Alphaproteobacteria > Rhizobiales > Rhizobiaceae > CAMYMG01. The sequence continues at coordinate 2,223 of JBKJRE010000134.1, forward strand.
CCTGCGTCATCAGGCTTTCGACCCGCGCCTCGATGAGGCCGTCGCGGAACTGGTTGAGATAGAGGATGCCGACAACCAGGACGCACAGGGCGGCCAGGTTGAGAAACAGGATGCGGCGGGTCAGGCTCGAGAAGATGTTGTGGCCGAAAAAACGCTGCAGCCGGATTCTCAACCGACCCAGAGAGGAGGGCAGAGACTTTGCCGGCCGCTTGGCCATCGCCGGCTTGTCCTTGATCTCTGCTTCCACGGCCATGCAGTACGCGCCTCCGGCTTATGCCTCGCGAAACCGGTAGCCCACTCCATAAAGCGTTTCGATCATCTCGAAATCGTCATCGACCTGCTTGAACTTCTTGCGCAGGCGCTTGATGTGGCTGTCGATCGTCCGGTCGTCGACATAGACCTGTTCATCATAGGCCGAATCCATCAGCGCATCACGGCTTTTTACGACACCCGGGCGCTGCGCCAGCGAATGCAGGATCAGGAACTCGGTTACGGTCAGCGTCACAGGCTCGCCGCGCCAGGTGCAGGTGTGGCGCTCCTGGTCCATGACAAGCTGTCCCCGTTCCAGCGAACGCGCCTGCTGGTTGGGAGTCTTGGCCGACGCGTCGCGGGCGCTGGCGCGGCGCAGCACCGCCTTGACGCGCTCGACGAGCAAGCGCTGCGAAAACGGTTTGCGGATGAAGTCGTCGGCGCCCATCTTGAGGCCGAACAGTTCGTCGATCTCGTCGTCCTTGGAGGTCAGGAAGATCACCGGCAGGTCGGTCTTCTGGCGCATGCGGCGCAAAAGCTCCATGCCATCCATGCGCGGCATCTTGATGTCGAGGATGGCTAGGTTTGGCGGCCGGGCCGCCAGACCTTCAAGTGCTGACGCCCCGTCCGTGTATGTCTCGACCCTGTATCCCTCCGATTCGAGCGCAATCGAAACCGAAGTCAGAATGTTGCGGTCGTCATCGACAAGCGCGATCGTTGCCATATCAAGCGGCTCCCTCATGAGCGGGTGTCCCTTCCTGCTTCAAGAAGCGGCAATTGCGGGACAAATTGGGTACAAATTGTGGCACGGATTTCACTCCGTGTCGAAGGCGCGCTCCTCGGCGGCCTTTCGCACGACCGGTTGCTGCGCGATTACCGCCTATTCCTTGTGCATATTTCGTGTTCGGCAGGCAAACTTTCTCAACAACCATCGGCATTTAAACGATTTAAAAAACTTTTAAAATCTTTAAATCGATTAATGATTTGAAATCATTTGGCTTTTCTGGTTTCGACAGGATGCGTCTTCACGCCGGCGCGGTCGGCGCGAGGACGCCGGCAGACGTAAGGCGAGGGTCACCGAATGAGTGATAATGGAATCCGCAACCCCGATTTCGGGATCGAAAAAATCGGCCTGAAAACGTCGGGCGAGGTCCATTACAATTATTCGGCGGCCGCACTTTATGAGCAGGCGATTGCGCGCGGCGAGGCGCGACTCACCGCCGAAGGCGCGCTGGTCGCCTGTACCGGGCAGCACACAGGACGCTCTCCCAAGGACAAGTTCATCGTCCACGACGCCAACACGACGCCGAATGTCTGGTGGGACAACAACAAGCCGATGGCGCCCGAGGCGTTTGAACGGCTGCTTGCCGATTTTCAGGCACAGGCAGGAGACCGCGACCTGTTTGTCCAGGACCTGACCGGCGGCGCGGACCCGGCCAACAGCCTGCCGTCGCGCGTCATCACGGAATATGCCTGGCATTCCCTGTTCATCCGCAATCTGCTGATCCGGCCGGAGGCGGCCCAACTGGCAGCATTCGTGCCACGGATGACCATCATCGACCTGCCGTCCTTCCGGGCGGATCCAGCGCGCCACGGCACGGCCTCCGAGACCGTCATCGCCATCGACCTGACCCGCATGATCGTGCTGATCGGCGGCACCGCCTATGCCGGCGAAATGAAAAAGTCCGTGTTCACGGCGCTGAACTACCTGTTGCCGGAAAAAGGCGTGATGCCGATGCACTGCTCGGCCAATGAGGGTCTCGCGGGCGACACGGCAGTGTTCTTCGGCCTGTCGGGCACCGGCAAGACGACGCTGTCGGCCGATCCGTCGCGCACGCTGGTCGGCGACGACGAGCATGGTTGGGGGCCCGACGGCATCTTCAATTTCGAGGGCGGCTGCTACGCCAAGACGATCCGTCTGTCGGCGCAGGCCGAGCCGGAAATCTTCGCCACCACGCAGCGTTTCGGCACGGTGCTCGAAAACGTCGTGCTCGATGCCGGGCGCAAGCCGGATTTCGACGACGGCTCGCTGACCGAGAACACGCGCTGCGCCTATCCGCTCGATTTCATTCCCAATGCCAGCGAT
>JBKJRE010000176.1:0-3425 GCA_046594775.1 Rhizobiaceae bacterium
AGAAGAAGGCGAAAAACATGCGCGCCGTCGTCGACGGCATCACCGGCAAGGACATCATCCTGGCCATCATCGGCGAGATCGGCACCGCCGGCGGCACCGGCTATGTCATCGAATATGCCGGCGAAGCGATCCGGGCGCTGTCGATGGAAGGCCGGATGACCGTGTGCAACATGTCAATTGAGGGTGGCGCCCGGGCTGGCATCATCGCTCCTGACGAGACGACGTTTGCCTATGTCAAGGACAAGCCACGCGCGCCCAGGGGAGCTTCATGGGACTTGGCGCTCGATTATTGGAAGACGCTGAAAAGCGATGAAGGGGCGCATTTTGACAAGGTGGTTGTGCTCGACGCGGCCGCATTGCCGCCGATCGTAAGCTGGGGCTCCTCGCCGGAGGACGTCGTGTCGGTGCTGGGAACCGTTCCCGACCCCGCAGAGATCGACGACGAAAACCGCCGGACCTCCAAGCAGCGGGCGCTTGACTATATGGGTCTGGCCGCCGGTACGAAGATCACGGACATCGAACTTGACCGGGTTTTCATCGGATCCTGCACAAACGGACGCATCGAGGATTTGCGCGCCGTGGCTAAGGTTGTCGAGGGCAAGTCCGTCAGTCCGCGTGTCGATGCCATGATCGTGCCCGGTTCCGGGCTGGTCAAGGAACAGGCTGAGGCCGAGGGCCTGGACAAGATATTCATCGCCGCTGGCTTCGATTGGCGCGAGCCAGGCTGCTCGATGTGCCTGGCGATGAACGAGGATCGCCTGAAGCCGCATGAGCGCTGTGCGTCCACGTCGAACCGCAATTTCGAGGGACGTCAGGGTTTCAAGGGCCGCACGCATCTTGTCTCGCCGGCCATGGCGGCGGCGGCGGCGATTGCCGGTCATTTCGTCGACATCCGCGACTGGAACTAGGGTGCTGACCCTGACATTCTGATCGAGGCCTGCCGGCCAATAGTTGGCTGGCAGGTTTGCCAAAAGACGTTCGGACCTTAACCGGATGTTTGCTCTTCATCCTTATCGTCCGCAGCGATTGAAGCGGGCAAAGGACGGACGGCCTTTTGAATACCGGACTCTTCATCTCCCTGCTCAACCCGTCGATCTCAGTCGTTCTGGCGTGTGGATTCCATCTGCTTTGGCGCTATCAGAAAAATCGTCGCTATCTGGCGATCCTGGCCTTGGCCTATGCGGGTTCGGCCGCAGGCTTTCTGCTGCAACAGTTCCTTCTGCCTATCGGTCTGGCGCCGACAAAGCTTTTTTCGTGCACCGTTTTCGTGCTGGCGGCAATATGCATGTCAAGCGCGGTTGTGGCGCGCTTCGGTCGTCGCGTTCCGATTGTGCCGTTCTTGGTTCTGGGGCTGGGCGGACTTGCCAGTTTCTCCTGGTTCATGTTCGTCGACAATGACCTGAGTTGGCGAATCTTCAGCATTAATTTTGCTCTCGGCGGCATCAGCCTGATTGTGGCGGTCGAACTGCGCGCAATTGCACGGAACGGGCCCGTCGAGAGAATCCTGTTCGCGCTTGCGCTTCTGTCCGGCCTGAATTTCCTGGCGAGGCCTATTCTAGCCATCGCCTTGAGCGGCCCCTATCAAAGCTATGACGGATTTTACACATCGCTCTACTGGACCACATCCGTCTTGTCGCATGCGGTTCTTTCGCTTCTGATCGCGCTGACACTGTTCACAGCGGAGGCGCTCGATCTCTTTAAGGACCTGCGTTCCGAAACGCTTACCGATCCACTTTCGGGTCTGTTCAACCGGCGTGGTTTCGAAGTGAGGAGTAAAATGCTTCTCCAACAGTGCGCCAAGGGAAAGCTTCCCGTTGCGGTAGTGGTCGCCGATCTCGACAGGTTCAAGGAGTTGAACGACAGGCATGGCCATGCCGCCGGGGATCTCGTGATCATCGAATTTTCAAGTCGGCTCAGAGTTGCCGCGGGTGCGCGAGGTGTCGCCGGCAGACTCGGGGGAGAAGAGTTCGCCGTCCTGCTCCCGCTGGCGGATCCGGCCGCCGCGCGGCTGCTGGCCGAAGCCGTGCGATCCGTCTTTTCAACCGAAGCCATTGATGGGCTGCCGCCGGAGGTCAGGGTGACTGCAAGTTTTGGCGTAGCAGGCCGGTGTGGAGGCGAGGGGCTCGATAGCTTGATGCGTCGCGCTGACGAGGCGCTGTATCACGCCAAAAAGGGGGGGCGTGACCGTGTACGGGTCTCTTACGAGCGGCTACCGGAGATGGTGCCCTCCAATGCAGGCCTCAAGATTGCTTGATCGGCTACCGAGCTGCGCGCACGCAGACTGTTGTGTGAGGTCTATTTATGGGCCGTCGTGACGGGACCTGTCACCAAACGGTATCTGGCGAGTTCTTCGGGGGAAAAGTAATAGAGCGCCTGGGGCGGCGTATCGAGCGCATGCAGCCATAGCGCTGGATCGACATCCATTTCAGCAAGGTGCCTGGAGATCCTTGCGGTCGTCGCCTGGGCATCCGACATCGCCTGGGCAGGGCCTGTGGCGACCTGCGTGGCGGCATAGAACTGATGAACGCCAATCGCCGCCTTCTGGCCAGCGGCCCTTGTCACTCCGCCAGCAAGAAAAAGCGGACAGGACGAGGCGCAGATTGCTCCATCGGCGACTTGCGCCGAAATACCCCTGCCTCTGATGAGCTTTGCCATGGCCATGGCGTCGTCAAGTGCGCCGCCTGGAGAATTAAGCGAGACAGTTCGCACATATTCTCCGCGCGCCTCGATTTCGGCCGCGAATCGGGCCGCGGTTCCGGGCTCGATACTGCCTTCTGCGACAAGCACGCCGCCGGTACCCAACATGAAACTCATCGGTTGCGAAAGACGCGCCTCGTCTACCGTCACGTGACGACGAGGATCGGTTTGCGGACGTGGCGTCGATGTAACGACGGCGGGTGGCAGTATCGGATCCAAGAAATGCGACGGCCGGGACATCTCCGGCGACAGCCACCCGTTTTTTTCGGAAAGGTCGCGCAGGTCGAGTGCCAGCACACCGATCGCGCCGATAAGCATTCCGAAAAATGCCCAGCGAACGACTTCGCCATCGTCAAATCGCGACAGGTAGCGAAGGATCCAGTTGCCGGGTCGCGGCGCGGTGCCGGGCAGGCCTGGAGAGGTGATGTCGGCCGGCGCCTGGGTCACGGCTCATTCCGCTTTCTGTCGCCAAGCGACAGTGGCGTGACGTTCTGGCCGGCTACGCGCTCTTCGGTTCCAGAGCGGCCATCCGGTGAAGTCTCGGGATGGTCCTCCGGGAGATTTGCTGACTGCGCCGGCTGCCGTCGGGCGAGAAGCGCCTCATGCAACTCCAGCGACCGCATCATATCGCCCGCCGTGATACGATCCGCCCCCTCGAGCTGGTCCTCGCCGCGTCGCATCGCCGCTTGCACGACGGCCATTATGCCGACAAGCACCGCTGGAAGCAG
>JBKJRE010000052.1:0-2630 GCA_046594775.1 Rhizobiaceae bacterium
CGGCCTGGAAAACCGTCGATGGCGGCAGCCGCAACTACATCGAGAAGATGACGCGCGCCTTCGCCCACGGCATACGCGTCGGCTGCGGGGTTCGGGCGATCCATCGACAGGCGGGCAGCGTCGTCCTGGAGGACAGCAAGGGACAGGTCGAAACGTTTGACCATGTCGTCATTGCAACCCATGCCGACAAGGCGCTTCAGATGCTCTCCGCGCCGACGCAGTCCGAGCAGAAATTGCTCGGCGCCTTTCGCTACATAGAAAACCAAGCGGTGCTGCATTGCGATGAAAGCGTCATGCCCAAACGCCGGCCTGCCTGGTCAAGCTGGAACTATGCGGCCACGCGAGTCGGCGAAAGGTGCAAGGATCTTTCGGTTACCTACTGGATGAATTCTCTACAGGGCATACCGCACGAAACACCGATGTTCCTGACGCTTAACCCAATCCGCGATCCGCAGCCGGACAAGGTGTTCCACCAGCAGACCTACAGCCATCCGGCCTATGACACGACCGCCGTCGCGGCCCAGGAAAAGCTGTGGTCGTTGCAGGGCGTTCACAACACCTGGTTCTGCGGCGCGTATTTCGGCGCCGGCTTTCATGAAGACGGGCTGCAGGCCGGCCTTGCGGTCGCAGAGCAACTAGGCGGCGACCGACGCCCGTGGAACGTCGCGGCCGAATCCGACCGCATAACTCTTGGCGTCTCCAGCGCCGGCAGCTTGCTGGAGGCGATGGCATGAATACGTTGACCTCATCGGTTTACGCCGGATCGGTGATGCATCTGAGGCTGAGGCCGCGCAGGCACCGGCTGAAGTACAAGCTGTTCCAGCTGCTGCTCGACCTGGACGAGCTGGACACGCTGGACCGGCGGCTCAGGCTGTTTTCGCGTAACAGCTTCAACATCTTCAGCTTTCACGACAAGGATCATGGCGACCGGACAGGCGCTGACCTGCGCCAGCAAGTCGAACGCTCGCTCGGCGCCAAGGGCATCGACCCGTGCTCCGGCAAGATCCTGCTTCTGACCATGCCCCGAATTCTTGGCTATGTGTTCAATCCGCTGAGCGTCTATTTCTGCTACCGAAAGACGGGCGAGCTCTACGCCCTCGTCTATGAAGTCAGCAACACGTTTGGCGGCAGACATGATTATGTGTTTTCGGTCGAGCCGCGCACCGACCGTCCCTGGCTACAGCATGCATGCGACAAGCAGTTTCCGGTGTCGCCGTTTCTCGAAATGGAACTCGGCTACACTTTTCGGATCCGGCCGCCGCAAGAAGACCTGACGGTCTCGATCCTCGTGAGCGACGACACCGGTCCTTTGCTGTCCACAGTGCTGGCCTGCGAACGCCAGACCCTGTCTGATGGCTGGCTGGCGCGGGCCGTGGTCATGTACCCGCTCATGACCATGAAGGTGATCGCCGGCATTCACTGGGAGGCGCTTCGGCTGTGGGCCAAGGGCGTCCGGCTCTGGCCAGCGCGCGAGCCCACCGCTTCCGTCCTCCCCCTGCCGGCGGCTGCAAAGCACGGAAGGCCGTGACAAACTCATGACCGACTTGTCCGCGACAGCCATGAGAGTAAATATGCCCCTTGCCCTGCTGGGCTTGAAGGACGCAGATCATGTCGAACATCGTTTCCGGGCCGGGGGCCTGCCGAGGAGGCTGCGGCGCAGAGGCTTGCGTTTGAGTGGGCAGGGCGATCGGGCGCGGCCAGCAGCCACCGACATGAGCGAGCTTATCCTGCGGGTCGCAGGCAACGCGGACCGGCAGGCTTTCGAGCTGCTTTTTCGTCATTTTGCGCCGCGCGTGAAGGCCTACATGATGCGGGCCGGCGCAGAGTCGGGCGTTGCCGAGGAAATTGCGCAGGAAGCTCTTCTGACGGTGTGGCGCAAGGCCGGCTATTTCGACCCGGCCAAAGCCGGCGCGTCGACCTGGATATTCACCATTGCCCGAAACCTGAGGATCGACCGCGCACGTCGCGGCAGCGACACGCGCCTGCCCGAAGAGGATGCGAGCCACGAAACAGGGCCCTCGCCCACGGCTGACGATCTGCTGGTCGCTGCAGAGCGGGATGAGGCCATCAGGCAACTGGTCAAGGGCCTCCCCGAGGAACAGGCCCAGATCGTCATGCTTTCGTTTTTTGCCGACAGGCCCCAGACGCAGATCTCCGAAATGCTCGGCATTCCCCTAGGGACGGTCAAGTCCCGCGTCCGGCTAGCCATGGCCCGCCTTCGCAAGGCGCTTGAGGAATTGGAGCCATGATCAACTTCCACCCCAGTGACGAGACCCTGGCGCGCCTAGCGGCCGGCACTCTTGAGGCTGGGCCATCGGTAGTCATGCAAACCCATATCGGTCAGTGCCAGCGATGCGCCGCCGTAGCCGGACGGTTCGAGGCCGTGGGCGGCGCCCTGCTCAACGACATCGAGCCCGCGGTGATGCAGGACGACGCCTATTCCAGGGCGCTGGCGCTCCTTGATGCGCCGCATCGGGCAAGCCAGCATGCCAGAACGCAAAAGCCGGCGCCGGCCAACGGCCCCATCGAACTGCCCGACACGCTGCAGGGCCTGGATATCGGCCCATGGCGCTGGCTGGCGCCTGGTGTCAGGCGCAGCCGCATCAACATCGAGGGCGCGCGCGATTGCG
>JBKJRE010000474.1:0-8783 GCA_046594775.1 Rhizobiaceae bacterium
CCATCACGACGGATCACCACCGGCGCCTGAGGAGCATTGTGAAAACGCACCGCAACGGCAACCACATAGGCCACCTCAGACCGCCGAAAGCTCATCGCCGTGCATTAACCGGGCTAGCTAGAACGGCAGTTTCATGCCCGGAGGGATGGGCAGGCCAGCCGTCAGTTCGCGGGTTTTTTCCTGCATCACGGCCTCGACCTTGGCCTTGGCGTCATTGTGCGCAGCGAGGATCAGATCCTCCAGAATTTCTACCTCGTCTTCCTTGAAGAGCGACGGATCGATCTTCAGCGACTTCATCTCGAATTTTCCGGTCAGTGTCACGTGGACGAGACCACCCCCGGCCTGTCCGCTGGCCTCTATGATCGCAAGCTCTTCCTGCATGTCCTGGAACTTGGCCTGCATTTCCTTGGCTTTGCCCATAAGGCCGAGCAGATCTTTCATGATGGTCTCCGTTAGCTGTCGATGTCGTCTTCATCCACCGGTTCGGGCGGTGGAATTTCTGCCTCTGATTGCATTTCAGACGCGTTCGGAATGCGCACGTCGATCACCTTCGAACCGGGAAACCGCGCCAGTATGGCGGCCACAGCCGGGTCGCTTCTGGCGTCGAGAATGGCATTGTCACGCTCGGCGGCTTCCTTCTCGGCCAGCGTCTGTGCGCCCTCTTCTCGCGACAGGGACACGATCCATTGGCGGCCGGTCCACGACTTCAAGCGTGTCGTCAGGTCACCAAGCAGAGTCTTGGGCGCATCCCCCGTCAGGCTGACGTCGAGCCGGCCCGGCTCCAGCCGTACGAGCCGCACATATTGCCTAAGCGAAATCTTGAACAGCTTGTCGCGGTGAGTATCGGCGAGCGCGGCAATGTCTTCCAGCGATGCAAGTGGCGCCGCCGCCGGAACATCCGAATCGCGTGCCGGAGGATCGGTGAATTCGACAGGCATCTGCTCCGGCTGGACCAACCTCATGGTCTGCCCGCCACTGGAACCAGTCGTCAGGCGCGAGTGCGATGCGGAATTTCCGCCATTTCCTGGCACGCCGGATGGTTGAGTTGCCGAGGATTGGCGAGGCAACGCCGCTGCCGACTGGGCGCCATCGGGCAGCGACCTCAGGGCCTCGTCGAGGGTAGGAAGATCCGCAGCATGCGCGATACGGATAAGCACCATCTCGGCTGCACTGACTGGACGATTTGACGATTGTACCTCTGGAATACCCTTGAGAAGCATCTGCCAGCTTCGCGAAAGGACGCGAACCGACAGGGACTTCGCAAATTCTGCCCCGCGACGGCGTTCTTCTTCCGACAGCGATGCGTCGCTGGCAGCAGACGGTACGAAGCGCAAGCGCGTCACCAGATGATTGAATTCGGCAAGGTCGGTCAGCACTGCCACCGGGTCCGCGCCGACATCATATTGTGCCCGGAACGCGTTGAGTGCAGAGGCGGCATCACCTCTCATGAGATGCTCGAAGAGTTCTATAATGCGGGTTCTGTCGGCCAGGCCCAGCATGGTGCGCACCTGCTCGGCGGTCACCGCACCTGCCCCGTGCGCAATCGCCTGATCGAAGATGGACTGCGCGTCGCGAACCGATCCCTCGGCAGCCCGCGCGATCATTGCCAGCGCTTCGTCTTCGACCTCAATGCTTTCAAGACCGGCAATCATGCGCAGATTGGCGGTCAGCGTTCCTGCATCCACCCGACGCAGGTCGAAGCGCTGGCAGCGGGACAGGATGGTTATGGGCACCTTGCGGATTTCGGTTGTCGCAAAGATGAACTTCACATGCGGGGGAGGCTCTTCAAGTGTCTTCAGCAGTCCGTTGAAGGCCTGGGGCGAAAGCATGTGAACCTCATCGATGATGTAGACCTTGTAACGGGCCGACACCGGCGCATAGCGCACCTGCTCGATAATTTCGCGAATGTCGTCGATGCCTGTGTGCGACGCAGCATCCATCTCGGTTACATCGACATGTCGGCCGTCCATGATCGCCTGGCAGTGCTCGCCAAGTTCGGAAAGGTCTACTGAGGGCCGATCAATTTCACCGGCTTTATAATTCAAGGCGCGGGCGAGAATGCGCGCCGTGGTGGTCTTGCCGACCCCGCGGACGCCGGTCAGCATCCAGGCTTGGGCGATGCGACCTGTAGAGAATGCATTGGTAAGCGTGCGCACCATTGGCTCCTGGCCGATCAGCGCCGAGAAATCCGAGGGACGGTACTTGCGCGCAAGGACGCGGTAGCCAGCCGTTGCCTTGTCCTTCAGATCGTTTCCGGCGTCGCTCATGCGCCTTTCATACTCCAATGGCAGGCCGATTCCCTAGCCAAACCTTCGCCCGCGCGGCATCGCGCCGTCAATAACGCGGCGTTCGATGCGACGGAAACATGGATTAGGCGGGAGGCTGGAACAATGACCCGTTCCGTGCTCGTTAGGGCTGCTTCCTTCCGGATCTGACCCGGTTGGCGAGTGGCTCGTCCACCACCAACCTCCCGCATTCCATATCGGCAATTTGACCGCCGATTGCAAGGGTGGTCGCGAAACCCATTTCGAGAGCGTGCCGTAACGAAATGAATTGCTTGCAGGCCAAGGTCTGCGGCTCTAGCCTTCAAACAAGCTAGGGGAAACGCACATGGCGCCGGGCGTCAGGACCGGATTTATGCTGGACGGTCGGCTTGAGTCCGACAGCGAACAATTGATGTGGCTCGGTCTGTGCGAATTGCGCGTCATGAACGACAGGCGCTGGCCATGGCTGCTTCTGGTGCCCCAGCGGCCGGGCGCCGAGGAAATCCACGACATGACCCCTCTCGACCAGGCGCTGCTGACCTTCGAGACCAACATGGTGGCGCAGGCGTTGAAGACCGTTACGGGCTGCACAAAGATCAACACTGCCGCGCTCGGCAACATTGTCAGGCAATTGCACATCCACGTCATTGCGCGCAGCGAGGGTGACCCCGGCTGGCCGGGAGCCGTCTGGGGGCATGGTCAACGCGATCCCTACGAGCGAACCGACATTCACAGGTTTGCCGAAAGGATCAAGGCGGCGCTATAAGCGTCGTCCCTTACCTTTGGCCCGAGTCCCGCATGAGTTTCCGACTTTTCGACGCTCCATCCACCGAGCCCAGCCAGAATATGGGCTTTGCGGGCAACATCCTCGATCGACAGTCTGAAAGCCGCAGCGACGACTGCGTCGACCGTGCGCTGGAAGATCCAGCCGCGCGACTCTTGCTGATGGCTGCCGGGCGGGCCCTTCTCAAGCTTGATGGCGAAAGCTTTGGTGGATCGTTCACATTAGCTGATGCGCTTCCGCTCGGTGCATCAGTTGGCCAGGCGATACTGCTCGGTTTTTCGCCGCAGGGTCCCATACTTGCTGCGCCGGTGGACCGTGATCTGGAAAGCCTGCCGGAAAAGATCAAAGCTATCGACTACAGGTCAATCAACATGCAGGCTCTGCTAGATCCCGCGTCGCTCGGAGCTCTGGCACAGGGCGCGGGACTGCTTGCGTGGCACGCAAGCCACGGGTTTTGCGGCAAGTGCGGTCAGGCCACGGAGATGCGCGCCGGCGGATACAAACGCCTCTGCACGGCTTGCGGCACGGAGCACTTTCCGCGCACCGACCCGGTCGCCATAATGCTGACGGTCACCAAGGACAGATGCATCCTTGGTCGAAGCAGGCATTTCGCGCCCGGCATGTATTCGGCGCTTGCCGGCTTCATCGAGCCTGGCGAAACCATCGAGAGCGCAGTGCGGCGCGAGACGCTGGAGGAGGCAGGAATCCACCTCGGCCGCGTCCTCTACCATGCCAGCCAGCCTTGGCCGTTTCCCTATTCGCTGATGATCGGCTGCTTCGGCGAAGCGCTGAACGAGGATATCGACGCCGACCTTGAGGAACTTGAGGATTGCCGATGGTTCGGCCGCGCCGAAGTGCTCAGAATGCTCGGCAAGACGCACCCGACGCATTTCGTACCGCCCGAGAGCGCGATTGCCCATCATCTCATCCGCGCCTGGGCCGAAGCCGATTGAGCGCGGATCGACGCAATTGCCGCAACGCTTGCCTCAACAGAGCACAAGCCCGTCCAATCACCAATCGAAAGGTCGACCATGATCCGCCACACCGTAGCGTTCCGTCTCAAACATCCGCGTAGTTCCGCCGAGGAGGCATCATTCCTTCAGGCAGGGATGACCCTGGCGAACATTCCGGGAGTCAACCGTTTCGAGCAACTGGAGCAGGTCAGCCCAAAGAACGATTTCCATTTCGGCTATTCGATGGAATTCGACGATCCGTCGGCCTATGACGCCTATAATGACCACCCGGATCACGTAGCCTATGTGCGTGATCGATGGGTGCCGGAAGTCGAGGCGTTCATGGAGATCGACTACGTGCCGCTCGATCGGGGATAAAGCACGATTTCAGTCCGCCACCTTCCATTCGTCGCGTGACTGACTTGCCGGATATACGCCCAGAACCCTTACTTCGCGTGAAAAGAAGCGCAATTCGTCGAGCGCCAGTTTCACCATCGGGTCGTCAGGGTGCCCCTCTATGTCGGCGTAAAAGAGAGTCGCGGTGAAGGCGCCGAGTTGATAGCTCTCCAGTTTCGTCATGTTGACGCCATTGGTCGCGAAACCGCCCATTGCCTTGTAGAGCGCGGCGGGAACATTGCGCACCCGAAACATGAATGTGGTCATCATCCTGGCGTCAGCTGACGGTCGATCAGCCCACTGCCGGCTTTTCGTCAGGACAACGAACCGGGTAACGTTCGTGTCAGTATCCTCGACATTCTCCTCCAGAATATCGAGACCGTACAGGCTCGACGCAAGTCGTGGCGCCAGCGCGGCCATTGCTCGGTCGCCGACTTCCCTGACAAGCTTGGCTGCTCCGGCAGTGTCGCCCGCGATCATTGGCTTCCACCCGTTCCTGCGGATGTACTTGCGGCACTGTCCAAGCGCGTGGATGTGACTGTGAACGGATTTGATCTCGTTGCGAGCGACCCCCGGCAGAACCATCAGCTGAAAATGGATCGGCAAAAAGTACTCCCCCACAATGTTCAGCTTCGATTCCGGCAGCAAATGGTGGATGTCGGCCACGCGGCCCGCAATCGTATTTTCGATCGGGATCATCGCCAGATCGGCCTTGCCCGTCTCTACCGCGTTGAAAGCGTCCTCGAAGGTGGGACAAGGCAAGGGCTCCATGTGCGGAAACATGTTGCGGCAGGCTGTGTCGGAATTGGCGCCGGGCTCCCCTTGAAATGAGATCCGGTTGGTCTTTTCAGAAGGCATCGGCCGGCCTTTGTGCGTGTGAGAGAATTTTACGCGCCCGCTCGAGTTCCTCGGCTGTATCGACCCCGAGCGGGACCGACTGTACGATTTCCACGTCTATGCGCATCCCGGCCTCCAACGCACGCAGCTGCTCCAGCCGTTCACGCAATTCCAGGGTCGATGGGGGCAGCGAGATGAAGCGCTGTAGCGCCGATCGGCGATATGCGTACAGACCAATGTGATGATAAAGCGGGCCATCACCCCAGGGTGCGGTGGCGCGGGTGAAATAAAGAGCTCGAAGCCGCGAGGATGTAACCGGCGAGCCGACGATCTTGACCACGTTGGGGTTGGCTTTCTCTTCCTGGCGCACGATTTCGACGCCAAGCGAGGCGATATCGACCACAGGATTGGCGAGGGGCGCCATGACCGCCCTAATCGAATCGGGCTCGATCGTCGGCAGATCGCCTTGTACATTCACGACGTTTTCAATCTGCCCGTCCGGATCGAGCGCCACAAGCGCCTCGAAGATGCGATCTGAGCCCGACGGGTGGTCGCTGCGCGTCATCAGCGCTTCAAACCCGTATGCGTGGACAGCTGTGGCTACCTCCTCGGCATCCGTCGCCACCACCACCCGCCCAAGCCGGCTCGCGCGCGCTCGCTCGGCCACGTGCACGATCATCGGCCTTCCGCAGATGTCGGCCAATGGTTTACCCTGGAGACGGGTAGAGGCCATCCGGGCCGGGATCAGAACGAGTGTGGACATGGGGAACCGATGCAGGCTTGCTCAGACTGCCAAAAGTGGCAAAAGGTCTCACTGAAACCGACCTTATAGGTGTTGCAACGACCAAGCAAAAGCCCTAGTTTCCGGCCAAATCGACCGGCTCGCCGGTGACATCATCACGACGCAAACCGAGCAGGAAATAGCTTCCGCCGGTCAGGGGAGCCTCGGACGAATGGACTCTTTCGAATTCAACAAGCTGATCGGCGCTCTTCTGGGCGCCGTGTTCGTCGTCTTTTCCATCAGCTTGATCTCGGATTCGATTTTTGCCGCTCCGGTTCCGGAGAAGGAAGGTTTCATCATTGAGGCTGCAGATGCCGAAGCGGGAACAGCCGAACAAGCGGCGCCGGCAGAATCCATTGCCGTTCTCCTGGTTTCCGCAGATGCTGACGCGGGTGCCGCAGTCTTCAAGAAATGCGGCGCCTGCCACACCGCTGATAGTGGCGGGCCAAACAAGGTCGGTCCCAATCTCTGGAACATCGTAAACCGACCGGTCGCTTCGCATGAGGGGTTCTCCTATTCGGCTGCTATGAAGGCCTTCGCCGAGGGTGGAACGGTGTGGGACTACGACCACCTCGATCACTTCCTGGCTTCGCCGAAGGGTCTCGTCAAGGGGACTGCCATGGGCTTCGCAGGCGTCAAGAAGCCCGAAGAGCGCGCCAACCTGATTGCCTATCTGCGCACGCTATCCGATAGCCCCGCACCGCTGCCGGAAGCGGCGGCGCCACAAGCAGAGAATGCTTCGGCTCCCGCCGGCGAGAGTGCACCGGCCGCACCGGAGCCTGCTGCTGCCGACACGAAGCCCGCTGAAACAGCGCCTGCCGAAGCTGTCCCGACCGAGACCGTGCCTGCGGAGCCAGTACCCGCGCAATGACAAAATTGTAACGTCATAAATCATGAAAAAGCCGGGTTTTGCCCGGCTTTTTTGCTATTAGGGTTCCGGGAGAGCAAGGGGTCGGGCTGCCGGAGGCGAATGGTTCCTGCAGGTGCGACCTTCTCGCCGGGTTCATGAAAGGCCTATCGTGATCACAAACAAATTGCTGCTCGCCGGCTGCATTGCCGCCTCGCTCATTGCCGGAAGCCTGACGGCGCGCGCCGATGACTGGCTGACGACATCATCCTTGATCGGCACATCCAAATACGGAAACGATTTCAAGCATTACGACTACGTCAATCCGGACGCACCCAAGAGTGGCACGCTCAACTCGGTCGTCTCCGGGAGCTTCGACAGCTTCAATCCCTATATCGTACAGGGTTCGCCGGCTGCGGGATTTGCGAGTTTTGGCGGGGGGCTGCTCTATGACACGCTGATGGAGCAATCGACCGACGAGCCCAGCACCAGCCACCCGCTGCTCGCCGACGCCTACAGCCATCCCGACGATTTTTCATCCGCCCGCTACCGGCTCGATGCGCGGGCCAAATGGCACGACGGCCAGCCAATTACCTCTGAGGATGTGGTGTGGACCTTCAACTTCCTGAAGGCGAACAGCCCGCTATACAACAAGTACTACGTCAATGTGACGGAGGCGGTTGCGCGAACAGACCGCGAGATCGAATTCCGCTTCGACCAGAAGGGCAATCGCGAATTGCCTCAGATTCTGGGCGACATGCCGGTGCTGCCCAAGCACTGGTGGCAAGGAACGGACGCGTCGGGCAAGAAGCGCGATATCTCGCACCAGACACTCGAACCGCCACTCGGTTCGGCCGCCTACAAGGTCAAGAGCTTCAAACCGGGTCAGGAGATTGTCTGGGAGCGGGTCAAGGACTATTGGGGCGCATCGCTGCCGGTCAAGATCGGCCGCGAGAATTTCGACCTCCGCCGTTACTCCTATTTCCGTGACGACAACGCGGAATGGCAGGCCTTCACCAAGGGTGGCTTCGAAGACATCCGACGAGAAAATCGCTCGCAACGCTGGGCCATCGGTTATGATTTTCCCGCTTTCAAGACGGGCGATGTCATAAAGCAGGAATTCGCCACCACGTCGGGCGAGCCCATGCAGGGTTTCGTGCTGAACGTAAGGCGACCGCAGTTCCAGGATCGACGGGTGCGTCAGGCGCTGACCTATGCCTTCGATTTTGAGAGCATGAACCGCACGCTCTTCTACGGTTCGTACACCCGCACAGACAGCTACTTCGAGGGCGGCGAACTCGCGTCGAGCGGGCTGCCGACCGGCAAGGAACTGGCGATTCTGGAGCCCTTCCGCGACAAGCTGCCGCCTGAGCTCTTCACCGAGGAATTCAAGCTGCCCGTCTACGACACGCCGCAGGCAACGCGCGACAATCTTCGGCGCGCCGTGCAACTTTTCAAGGAAGCCGGATGGGTCAGCAAAGGCGGAAAACTTGTCAACGAAAAGACCGGCGAGCAGTTCAGGATCGAGTTTCTCGGCAATGATCCATCCGATGAACGGGTGACCGCGCCTTTCATGGACAATCTGAGACGGCTTGGCATTGACGCCACGCTGCGCATCGTCGACAGCAGCCAGTATGTGAACCGCTTTCAGAATTTCGATTACGATGCGGTGACGGCGGTGCTCGCCCAGTCGCAGTCGCCAGGCAACGAGCAGCGCGACTTCTTCTCGTCCACTGCAGCCGATGTCCCCGGCTCGCGCAACAAGGCTGGCATCAAGGATCCGGTAGTCGATGCCCTGGTGGACAAGGTTATTTTCGCGACAGACAGGCAAGACCTCCTGGCAGCCACCCGCGCTCTGGACAGGGTACTCTTGTGGAACTTCTACGTAGTGCCTCAGTGGCATCTGCCGAAAGTGTGGATC
>JBKJRE010000489.1:0-10874 GCA_046594775.1 Rhizobiaceae bacterium
TGATTCAGGATCTGGCCTCCAAGGGCCTGCTGACGCCGCTCGGCGACGACACCGCCAATTGGATCAAGGAGAATTACGGCGCGGGTCAGTCTTGGGTCGATCTCGGTACGTTCAACGACAAGGAAGGCAAGCCCGGCTTCTTCGCCTTCCCCTACAAGGCCGATGTGAAGTCGCTGGTCTGGTATTCTCCCGACAATTTCGATGAGGCCGGCTACGAGCTTCCCAAGACGCAGGAGGAACTCGCCGCTCTCGAGCAGAAGATCATCGCCGATGGCGGCAAGCCATGGTGCATCGGGCTCGGCTCCGGCGGTGCGACGGGTTGGCCGGCGACCGACTGGGTCGAGGACATCATGCTGCGCACCCAGGCGCCGGACGTTTACGACAAGTGGACCAAGAACGAGATCCCATTCAACGATCCGGCCGTCGTCAACGCGCTTGAAATCTTCGCCAAGATCGCAACCAATGACGCGATGGTCGACGGCGGCTCCCAGGCAGTAGCGGCGACCGACTTCCGCGACAGCCCGAAGGGTCTCTTCTCGGTTCCGCCGAAATGCTACATGCACCACCAGGCGTCGTTCATCCCGACCTTCTTCCCGGAAGGCACCAAGCTCGGCGTCGACGCCGATTTCTTCTACTATCCACCCTACGCTTCGAAGCCCGAACTTGGCACGCCCGTGCTCGGCGCCGGCACGCTGGTGATGATCACCAAGGACTCCAGGGCGGCGCGCGCCTTCATCGAGTTCCTGAAAACGCCGCTGGCCCACGAGATCTGGATGGCGCAGGGCGGTTTCGTCACCCCCTTCAAGTCCGCCAACGTAGAAGCCTATGGCTCGGCTGCTCTGAAGAAGCAGGGTGAAATCCTTGCCAACGCCTCGACCTTCCGCTTCGACGGTTCGGACCTCATGCCCGGCAAGATCGGCGCCGGCGCGTTCTGGACAGGCATGATCGATCTGGTCGGTGGCAAGCCGGCAGCCGACGTCGCGGCCGACATCCAGACGAGTTGGGACGCCATCAAGTAGCGGCGCAGCAGCGTCACCTCATCCGCGTCACGATCCGGGCCCGGCGGCCCGGATTCCATCGGCAGGCCCGCACCACCAGCAGCGCTGGGCTCAAGGCCCGCCAACAGGGAGGAAGCCATGGCGACCCAGATTCTGTCGGCCATCATCACCATCATCGTCGGCGTCGGCGGCGCGGTCGGCTATTTCTGGGGCGCGAACCGGTTGCTCGATCTGATCTTTCCCTCGCGCGAGGTCGCGGGCGCCGCGGCGATCGACAATCTCCGTCGCCAAGGCTTCATCCGCCCGTGGCTGTTCATCGGCCCGGCGCTGCTTATCCTGACAGTCTATCTGATATACCCTGTTGCGCAGACGCTCTGGCTATCCTTCCACGGGCGTAACGGCGAGGATTTCGTCGGACTGTCGAATTATTCCTGGGCCTTCGGCGATCGCGAATTTCAGAATTCGATCATCAACAATCTTCTGTGGCTGGCGGTCGTGCCGGCTGCCTGCACTTTCCTGGGGCTGGTCGCCGCCGTGCTTACCGACAAGATCTGGTGGGGCACCATAGCGAAGAGCCTGATCTTCCTGCCGCTGGCGATCTCCTTCGTCGGCGCCAGCGTGATCTGGAAATTCATCTACGAATACAAGGGCGAAGGCCAGACGCAGATCGGCCTTCTCAATGCCGTGGTGCAGTGGATGGGCGGCAGCCCGCAGGTCTGGATATCGCTGCCGTTCTGGAACAACTTCTTCCTGATGGCGATCCTGATCTGGATCCAGACCGGCTTTGCCATGGTCATCCTGTCGGCCGCGCTACGCGGCATTCCCGAGGAGACCATCGAGGCGGCGGTGATTGACGGCGCCAATCCGTTCCAGATTTTCTGGAAGATCATGATCCCGCAGATCTGGGGCACCATTGCCGTGGTCTGGACGACCATCACCATCCTCGTGCTGAAGGTCTTTGACATCGTTCTGACCATGACCAACGGCCAGTGGAACAGTCAGGTGCTGGCCAATCTGATGTTCGACTGGATGTTCCGCGGCGGCGGCGATTTCGGCCGTGGCGCAACCATCGCCATCATCATCATGATCGCCGTTTTGCCGATCATGATCTGGAACATCCGCCAGGCCAACCGCGAAACGGGAGGGCACTGAGATGGCGACCTCCACGGGGAAAAGCTTTTTCGGCCGTTTTGGCGTCCACATTGCGGTCCTGTTGTTCGTGGCGATCTGGACCATCCCCACGTTAGGCATCCTGGTGTCGTCGCTGCGCGACAAGGATCAGATCATCGCATCGGGCTGGTGGAACGCCTTTTCGAGTTCTAGTCAGACCGAGGCGGGGCGCTTGCCGCCGGCGACGGCCCAGGTCGAGAAGGACGGCCGGTTTGTCCTTGAGGGGAATATTTTCGAAGCCGGACAGGAGCGCAAGATCAGCGCCTTCGGCATGAAGTCCGCCGCGCCGACCGAATACGAAGCCGGCGCCGTCGCGGACCTAGGCGATGGCGTTACCCTGCAACTCGATGCCGACGGCGCCTTCGTCATGACGTCGCCGGTGGCCTTCGAAGGCGAACGCGGCCAACGCGTCTATTACGCTTCCTCTGCCCCGCCACGCTTCACCACCGAAAACTACGAGACCGTGCTGTTTTCGGAAGGCATCGGCCGCTCCTTCATCAACTCGTTGACCGTGACCGTGCCGGCGACCGTCATCCCGATCATGATCGCGGCCTTCGCTGCCTATGCGCTGGCGTGGATGCGCTTTCCCGGCCGGTCCCTGATCATCGCCGTCATTATCGGCCTGCTCGTCGTGCCGCTGCAGATGGCGCTGATTCCCCTGCTGCAGATCTATAATGGGATCGGCATGTTCTTCGGGGTGCCGTCGAAGACCTATCTCGGCATCTGGCTTGCGCACACAGGCTTCGGCTTGCCCTTCGCCATCTATCTGCTGCGCAGCTATATGGCCGGCCTGCCGCGCGAACTGATGGAATCGGCACGCATCGACGGCGCCAGCGATTTCGAGATTTTCATCAAGATCGTGCTGCCGCTGTCCTTTCCTGTGCTGGCCTCCTTCGCCATCTTCCAGTTCCTGTGGGTGTGGAATGACCTGCTGGTCGCCATGGTATTCCTGGGGTCTGGCTCGGACCAGCTGGTACTCACCGGCAAGCTCAACGCGCTGCTCGGCTCGCGCGGCGGCGACTGGGAGATTCTCACGACCTCTGCCTTCGTCACGATCATCGTGCCGCTGATCGTGTTCTTCTCGCTACAGCGCTATTTCGTGCGCGGCCTGCTCGCCGGTTCGGTGAAGGGAGGATGAGCGTCGTGCCGGCCTTTACCACGCAGCAGGAGCCGGCGCTGGCTGCCGACCGGGACTGGTGGCGCGGTGCGGTGATCTATCAGATTTATCCGCGCAGCTACCAGGATTCAAACGGCGACGGCATCGGCGATCTCGCCGGCATTATCCAGCGCCTGCCCTATATCGCGGCGCTGGGCGCCGACGCGATCTGGATATCGCCTTTCTTCAAGTCGCCGATGAAGGATTTCGGCTACGACGTGTCGGACTATTGCGACGTGGATCCAATGTTCGGCACGCTCGACGATTTCGACGCGCTGGTCGCCGATGCGCATCGTCTCGGATTGCGGGTGATGATCGACGAGGTGCTGTCGCATACGGCCGACGAACATCCTTGGTTTGCCGAGAGCCGCTCAAGCCACGACAATCCGAAAGCCGACTGGTATGTCTGGGCCGATGCCATGCCGGACGGGACACCGCCCAACAACTGGCTGTCGATCTTTGGCGGATCCGCGTGGCAGTGGGATACGCGCCGGCAGCAATATTACCTGCACAATTTTCTCGCCGAGCAGCCGGACCTGAACTTCCACAACGAGGATGTGCAGGACGCGCTGCTTGACGTGACCCGCTTCTGGCTCGACCGTGGTGTCGACGGCTTCCGGCTCGACACCATCAATTTCTATTTCCACAGCCAGGGGCTGGAAAGCAATCCGGCGCTGCCGCCTGAACAGCGCAACGATCAGACCGCGCCCGCGGTTAATCCTTATAACTACCAGGACCACATCTACGACAAGAGCCGGCCGGAGAACGTCGCTTTTCTCGAGCGCTTCCGCGCCCTGCTCGACGAGTATCCCGCAGCCGCGGCGGTTGGCGAGGTTGGCGACGCGCAGCGTGGGTTGGAGGTGGTCGCCGCATACACGGCAGGCGATAGCCGCGTTCAGATGTGCTATTCCTTCGATTTCCTGGCGCCCGAAAAGTTGACTGCGGAACGCGTCCGCGCCGTGCTGGACTCCTTCGACCAGGTGGCCAGCGATGGCTGGTCGTGCTGGGCCTATTCCAACCACGACGTGATGCGCCACGCCTCGCGCTGGGCGCAGGGCGAGTCTGGCCGCACCGCATATCTCAAGGTGATCTCTGCGCTTCTGATGTCTCTGCGCGGCTCGGTCTGCCTGTATCAGGGCGAAGAGCTCGGGCTGGGAGAAGCCGACCTCAATTTCGACGATCTGCGCGACCCCTACGGCATCCGCTTCTGGCCCGAATTCAAGGGACGCGACGGTTGCCGCACGCCGATGGTGTGGGACGACGCGGAAACCAATGCCGGCTTTTCGACCGGGCGGCCGTGGCTGCCTGTAGCCGCCGATCATCGCCTTCTCGCGGTCAACCGGCAGGAGGGCGACCCTCAATCCCTGCTCGAACACTATCGCAGGTTCCTGGCGTTTCGCCGGATCCACCCCGCACTCGCCAAGGGCGACATGGAATTCCTCGCGGCGGAGGGGGATGCCGTAGCCTTCGCGCGCCGCGAGGGCAATGAACGGCTGATTTGCGCCTTCAACCTCGGCGACCAGCCGACCGAGATCGATCTCGGCGACGGGAATGCGGTCCAGCCGCTTGCCGGTCATGGTTTCGCGGGAAGCGTTGAAGGCCGGACGATCAGACTGAACAGTTACCAAGCCTGGTTCGGGCGCGTCGCCTGAATCGCAAGGAAATCAGGTTTTTCGGGAGGAAACCACATGGCCGATCTCAGCCTCAGGCAAGTCAAGAAGTCCTATGGCAATCTGAAAATCCTGCACGGCATCGATCTCGACATCAAGTCGGGTGAGTTCATCGTTTTCGTCGGCCCCTCCGGCTGCGGGAAGTCGACGCTCTTGAGAACCATCGCGGGGCTGGAGGAGATCACCTCGGGCAAACTCAAGATCGCTGGCGAGGTGGTCAACGACGTGCCGCCTTCCAAGCGCGGCATCGCCATGGTGTTCCAGTCCTACGCGCTTTATCCGCATATGACGGTCTATGACAACATGGCCTTCGGCATGAAGATCGCCAAGGAGGAGAAGTCGGAGATCGACCGCAGGGTCCGCCAGGCCGCCGAAATCCTGCAACTGACGAACTATCTGGACCGTCTGCCCAAGGCGATGTCGGGCGGACAGCGCCAGCGCGTCGCTATCGGCCGCGCCATCGTGCGCAACCCGAAGGTCTTCCTGTTCGACGAGCCGCTGTCGAACCTCGACGCGGCGCTTCGTGTCGCCACCCGCATCGAGATCGCCAAGCTGAAGGAAAGCATGGCGGCGACGACGATGATCTACGTCACGCACGACCAGGTCGAGGCGATGACCCTCGCCGACCGCATCGTCGTGCTGAAGGACGGCAGGATCGAGCAGGTTGGCACGCCGATGGATCTCTACCACCATCCTGGTAATCTGTTCGTGGCGCAGTTCATCGGCTCGCCGGCAATGAACATCGTGCCGGCGACCATCGACAAGGCGGGCGACCATACTGTCATTACACAGGTCGGCGGGCGCAAGACCGACGTGCCGGTTGCCACGCCGCCGGATGCAGGGGGAGCCAAGATCACCTTCGGCGTCCGCCCGGAGGATCTGCGCGTCGCCACAGTCGATACCGCGCTGTTCGAAGGCCGTGTCGACTATGTCGAGCAGCTCGGGGAGGTGCAGATGGTCTATCTCGATATCGGCATCGCCGACCAGCCGCTTGTTGTCAAATTGCCGGGCAATGCCGTGGTCAAGCGCAACACAGCGATGAAACTCGACGCAGATCCCGACACGCTGCATATCTTCGACCCCGATGGTCGTTCCTATGCGCGCACGCATAACGCCGCGCAGGCGGCCTGAGCGCCAGGAGAGGGTCGATCCATCGGGCGGTCAGGCGCCCCCCGAGAAAAATTTGCCGGCGCCTGTCGGCGGAAGCCGGGCCAGGCCGTCCTTGCATCGACAGGAACAGCGGTTCGGCCTAGCTTCAAGCGTTAGGGCGGGAGCGAAGCCATCGCCGCGAACCTGCCGATCGCGTGGAGGTAGATATGGCAAAGAAGGTTCTCATACTCGTTGGCACGAAAAAGGGCGCCTTCATCGCTGAAAGCGATGAGGCCCGCGGCGACTGGTCATTGCGCGGCCCGTTTTGCGAGACTTGGCCGATGAACCATGTCGTAGCCGATCCGACCACCGGAGCGATCTATGGAGCCGGCGGCAATGAATGGTTCGGTCCTGCGGTCTGGAAATCCGACGATCTCGGCAACACCTGGAGCCATTCGAGCGAAGGTCTGGCCTACGAGGCTGGCGCCGTGCCGATCAAGTCCGTCTGGAGCCTAGTGGCGGGCGATGGCGCGCTCTATGCCGGCGTGCAGCCGGCTGGCTTATTCAGAAGCATGGATAAGGGGAGGACCTGGCAACATGTTGACGGTTTGCAGAAACATCCGTCGCGCCCCCACTGGAACCCCGGCGGTGCGGGGTTGATCCTGCATTCATTGCTTCTGCATCCGGAAGACCAGAACAGGATCTGGGTCGGCATCTCGGCGGCCGGCGTGTTCCACAGCGCCGACGGCGGCGCCACCTGGGATCCGCGCAACACGGGCACGCGCGCGGATTTCATGCCGGAAGGCCAGAAGTATCCGGAATTCGGCCAGTGCGTGCATTGCCTGGTGATGGCGCCGGGCCAGCCCGATCTTCTCTACCAGCAGAATCATTGCGGCATGTATCGCAGCGCCGATGGCGGCCTGAAATGGGAAAGCATCGAGGCCGGCCTGCCATCGTCTTTCGGCTTTCCTGCGGCAACCCATCCGCGCGATCCCTCAACGCTCTACCTGGTGCCTCTGAATGGCGATTCTGCCGGGCGCTTCGTGCCCAATGCAAAGGCCGCCGTGTGGCGAACCCGGGATGGCGGCGCGACTTGGCAGGATATGCGAAAAGGACTGCCACAGGAAAATGCCTATTTCGGGGTCCTGAGACAGGCCATGGCGACCGACCGTATGGAGCCTGCCGGCGTCTATTTCGGCACCGGCGGCGGCGCACTTTTCGCCAGCGCAGACGAAGGCGAGAACTGGCACACGATCGCTCAGCATCTGCCGGCGATTTCCTCTGTCGAGACACTGGTTGTCGATGACTGAACAAGCGGCCGGAGGACAGACAAAATCGGAACGGACGGTTGTCGTGCGTCTTCCAGGCGTTCTGGTGGATCTCTTTCCGGGCGCTTTGCGGCGCGTCGAAGTACCTGCTGCAACCGTCAACGACCTGGTGAATGAACTGGACAGAAAATGGCCTGGCATGCGAGATCGCCTGTGCGATTCCACGCCTGCGGTGCGTCGTCACATCAACATATTCGTCGCCGGCCGGCGCGCAGCGCTGGACACCACACTGCCGCCTGACGCGGAAGTCTTCATCGTGACAGCGATAAGCGGGGGCTGAGCCCTCCAAGTGACGTTCAATCTTTGCCACTGACTGTCATCTGGCGCATAGTCGCCTCATGACAGGGCAGCAACAAAGACGACTGGACTACGAGAAGGAACTGCGACGGCGCGGGATCAGGATCACTCGTCCCCGGCGCATCATTCTTGGCATTCTGTCGGAGACGGAGGACCACCCCGACGCGCTGGAGATTTTCCGCCGCGCGATCGCGGTGGACAGTTCGATTTCGCTCTCCACTGTCTATCGCACCATGAAACTGCTTGGCGATATGGGAGCAATCCACCGCCACGCTTTCGAGGGCGGTCCGTCGCGCTTCGAGCATGCCACCGGCGACCATCACGACCATCTCATCGACATTGAGTCCGGCGACGTCATAGAGTTCAAGTCCGACCGCATCGAGCAATTGCAAAACGAGATCGCGCTGGCGCTGGGCTATGACATTGTCCATCACAGACTCGAGCTCTATGGGCGCAAGCGTAGGAGCCGTTGAACGGATGGCTCGAAGCATGCAATCGGGCGCCGGCGTGTTGACGAAGCCCGCTCTGCGCGTCAAACATCGCCGCGCGCCCGGTGGGCTGCAGGCGTCGATTTTCATGATCGCCGAACGTGAAACGGGATGAAGCGATGGCGAAAGCAGAAATCGGGCTGATCGGCTTGGGCGTGATGGGCTCCAATCTGGCGCTCAACATTGCGGAAAACGGTCATCGCATCGCCGTATTCAACCGGACGACTTCCCGCACCACCAGCTTTTACGAGCAAGCGGGGGCGCTTGCCGACATGGTCGTGCCCTGCAAGACCGTGGAGGAACTGGCAGTAGCAATCCGTCCGCCCAGACCTGTCATCATGATGATCCAGGCAGGAGCGGCAGTTGACGAGCAGATCGCGGTGCTGCGCAAGGCGTTATCCGGCAATGACATACTCATTGACGCCGGTAACGCCAATTTCCACGACACGATACGTCGCTTCAAGGACCTCGACAGCTCCGGTCTTACCTTCATCGGGATGGGCGTGTCAGGCGGCGAAGAGGGGGCACGCCATGGGCCCTCGATCATGGTCGGCGGCACCGAGGCGTCGTGGAAGCGGGTCGAAAGTGTGCTGACGGCCATCTCCGCCAAATATGAAGGGGCGCCTTGCGTCGCGTGGCTGGGCACCGACGGCGCCGGACATTTCGTCAAGACCATTCATAACGGCATCGAATATGCCGACATGCAGATGATCGCCGAAATCTATGGCGTCCTGCGCGACGGGCTGGGCATGACGCCGAAGGAAATCGCGTCGGTTTTCGCCGACTGGAACAAGGGCCGCCTGAACTCCTATCTGATAGAGATCACGGCGACGGTGCTTTCCGCTGACGATCCGCAGACCGGCAAGCCGATGGTCGAGATGATCCTCGACCGCGCCGGCCAGAAGGGCACGGGAAAATGGTCGGCGATCGAGTCGCAGCAACTCGGCGTTCCGGCAACTGCCATCGAGGCGGCCGTCGCTCCGCGCGTGATTTCTTCCCTGAAGGACGAGCGGGTCGCTGCGCAAACAGCCTATGATCTGGAAATGGCGCCGATGGCGGGCGATCAGGCAGCGTTGCTTGCCGATCTGGAGGGCGCCTTGTTTGCCGGCAAGATTGCGGCCTATGCGCAGGGCTTTGCAGTGATGGCGGCGGCCTCGCGCGAATTCGGCTGGAACCTGCCGCTGCCGACCATCGCCAGGATCTGGCGCGCCGGCTGCATCATCCGCTCGCAGTTTCTCGACACGATCGCCACAGCGTTTGACGCGGGTCCGGTTCCCAATCTTCTGATGGCTCCAGGTTTCATCGACATGATGAAGGGCGCCCATCCATCTCTCCGCCGGGTTGTGGCGCGTGCCGCCGAGGCAGGACTGCCGACACCCGCGCTGTCATCAGCGCTCGGCTATTTCGACAGCTACAGGCTCGCCCACGGAACGTCGAACCTGATCCAGGCGCAACGCGACTTCTTCGGTGCGCACGGATTTCAGCGCATCGATACAGATGGCGCGCATCATGGCCCTTGGGGCAGCGGCGCCGCCGGCTGACAGCGGGCAGGCACCGAGAAATACATGCAATCAGAGGATATGCTCATGACCTGGCAGCCCGCCGATAATCGCTATGACAAGATGAAGTTCAATCGCTGCGGCCATTCGGGCCTGAAGCTGCCGGCTATCTCACTGGGTCTGTGGCACAATTTCGGCGAGGACACGCCGCATGCGACAAAGCGCGCCATCTGCCAGAAGGCGTTCGATCTCGGCATCACCCATTTCGATCTGGCCAACAATTACGGTCCGCCCCCGGGCTCGGCAGAAGAAGCCTTCGGCGAGATTCTGCGCACGGATTTTGCAGGCCTGCGCGATGAGCTCGTCATTTCCAGCAAGGCCGGCTACGAGATGTGGCCGGGACCGTATGGCGAATGGGGCAGCCGGAAATATCTTCTTTCGAGCCTAGACCAGAGCCTGAAGCGAATGGGTCTCGACCATGTCGATATCTTTTATTCGCACCGCTACGATCCCGACACACCTCTCGAAGAGACCATGGGTGCGCTGGATAGCGCGGTTCGCGCCGGCAAGGCGCTCTATGTCGGCATTTCGTCCTACAATTCGCAGCGCACGCGCGAGGCCGCGGACATCTTGCGGTCGTTGGGCACGCCGTTCATCATTCATCAGCCGAGCTATTCGATGCTCAATCGCTGGGTCGAGGAGGACGGGCTACTCGACACGCTGGATGGGCTGGGCGTGGGTTCTATCGTGTTCTCGCCGCTGGCCCAGGGTATGCTGACTTCGAAATATCTTGGCGGCATTCCAGAGGGCAGCCGGGCGACGCAGGGCAAGTCGCTGAAACAAGACTTCCTCGATGAGGCCACGCTGGCCAATATCCGCTCGCTGAACGCGATCGCGCAGAAGCGCGTCCAGACGCTGGCGCAGATGGCGCTTGCCTGGGTGCTGCGCACCGGGCGGGTGACGACCGCCCTGATCGGCGCCAGCCGGCCGGAGCAGGTCGAGGATTGCGTCGGCGCGCTGGACAAGTCCGATTTTACGGAAGAGGAACTGGCGGAAATCGACCGCCACGCGCGCGACGCCAACATCAATCTGTGGGCCAAATCTGCCGAACGCGAAGGGCCGGCTCGCAAGTGAACTGGCGACCTGTGTTCCAGGAGGAGTCAGGCCAGTATCGATAAT
>JBKJRE010000065.1:0-3500 GCA_046594775.1 Rhizobiaceae bacterium
AGGTCGTCACCAAGGGCGGCATACTGGCGAGGCTCGATTCGGAAGCCGAGGAGATCGCCGTCGACCGGGCAAGGATCGCGCTCGAGGACGCCGAGGCGCGTCTGAAGCGCGTTACCGCGCTGAGATCCTCAAATACGGTAACGGCGGTGCAGGTCACCGAAGCCGATCTTACACTGAGCAATGCGCGGTTGGCGCTGCGCGAGTCGGAACTGGCGCTTGAACGCCGCTCGATCCGAACGCCGATTGCCGGCATAGTGGGCATCCTGCCCGTCGAGGCCGGCAACTACGTGACGACGCAGACGGCCATCGTCACCATCGATGACCGGTCGACGATCATTGTCGATTTCTGGGTGCCAGAACGCTTCGCCAGCGGCATCGCGGTGGGCGCCGCTCTCACGGCCACGCCGATCGCTCGGCCAAGCGAGGTGCTTGAGGGCACCGTCAGCGCGGTTGACAATCGCCTCGACGAGGCCAGCCGCACCCTTCTCGTACAGGCAAGGCTCGACAACGCGGGTGACACGCTGCGCCCCGGCATGTCGTTTCAGGTGACGCTGAATTTTCCGGGCGACAGCTATCCATCGGTCGACCCTCTCGCCATCCAGTGGAGCACCGAAGGCGCCTTCGTCTGGGCGGTGCGAGACGGAAAGGCCGAGCGGATCCTGGTGCGCATCGTCCAGCGCAACACCGAAAGCGTGCTTGTCTCGGCCAATCTCGGCGAGGGCGACAGCGTGGTCACCGAAGGCGTTCACGTGGTGCGCGACGGCGCCGAATTGCTGATCGCCTCCAGCCGTCTCGCAGCGCCGTCAGAAAAGGCCGAGGACCTCAAGCCAGCCGCCAGCGGCAGCGGCACGTGAGCGCGAGGGGGCATCATGACCGATAAATCCCGCGATGGTTCCGAACACGGCATGACTGCCCTGTTCGTGCGCCGCCCGGTGCTGGCCTTCGTCATCAGCACGCTGATCGTCGTGGCTGGCCTTGCCGCGCTGTTCGGCGTCGAAGTGCGCGAACTTCCTGACGTCGATCGCCCAGTCATCACAGTGACTGCCGACTACCGCGGCGCATCTGCCGAATCCATCGGTCGGGAACTGACCGAGGTGATTGAGGGCGCGGTCTCGCGCGTCTCCGGCGTCAAATCGATCTCGTCGACCTCATCCTACGGGCGGGCGCGCATCATGGTCGAATTCACCGACGGCGTGGACCTGAATGTCGCCGCCTCCGACATGCGCGACGCGGTCTCCAGGATCTCCAACCAGATCCCCGAAGGGGCCGATGCGCCGCGCATCGTCAAGGCTGATGCCAATGCCGACGCGGTGCTGCGGCTGGCGGTGACGTCCGACGCCATGTCGGTCGAGGACATGACCATTCTGGTGGAAGAACAGGTGCTGGACACGCTTTCGGCCGTGCCCGGCGTGGCCGATGTGCAGGTCTATGGCGATCGCGAAAAGATCTTCCGCATCGACATCAACCAGGCCAAGCTGTCGAGTCTCGGCTTCAGCGTCGCCGACGTGGCAAGAGCCCTTGCATCGATCTCCATCGACACGCCGGCGGGATCATTGACCACCAGCGACCAGAACATCATCGTGCGCGCCACAGCCGCGGTGGCGACGCCGGACGCCTTCGAGACCCTTGTCCTCGACGGACGCACCAGGCTCGGCGACGTCGCCACCGTGACGCTCGGGCCAGACACTGGTGGCACGACGCTGCGCTCCGACGGCAAGACCGGCATCGGTCTCGCCATCATCCGCCAGGCGCAGTCCAATACGCTCGAAATCTCCCGCGGTGTCAGGGCCGCCGCCGAAGAAATCCAGAAAAACCTTCCGGAAGGCACAAACATAAGGGTGACCAGCGACGATGCGATTTTCGTCAATGGGGCCGTTCACGAGGTCGAGATCGCGCTGGCCATCTCGGTTTCCATCGTGCTGCTGGTCATCTATCTGTTCCTGCTTGACTGGCGCGCCACGCTGATCCCGGGGCTGGCCATACCGGTGGCGCTGATCGGCACCGTGGCGGCGATCTATCTCGCCGGGTTTTCGATCAACATCCTGACGCTTCTGGCGCTCGTGCTGGCGACCGGCATCGTCGTCGATGACGCCATCGTGGTGCTGGAAAACATCGTGCGCCGGCGCAACCAGGGCATGGGTCCGCGCGCCGCCGCGGTTTTGGGCACCAAGGAGGTTTTCTTCGCAGTCGTCGCGACCACCGCCACGCTCGCCGCGGTGTTCATTCCGCTCTCCTTTCTGCCCGGCCAGACCGGCGGGCTGTTCCGCGAATTCGGCTTCGTGCTTTCAATGGCGGTGCTGCTGTCGTCGGTCGTGGCCCTGTCGCTTTGTCCGATGCTGGCTTCACGCATGCTGACATCGCATGCCGGCGAGAAGCGGTCCGGCCCCATGGGGCGCCTGGGCGGCATGCTTTCGGGGCTTTACCGGCGCTGCCTTCACGCCTGTCTCGACGCTCCCCTGGTGGTGGTGGTGGTGTCGATCCTGTTTGCGGCAGCGGCCTATGGCGCCTTCGGTCTGATCCGCCAGGAGCTGACCCCGACCGAGGACCGCGCTTTGGTGCTGATGCGTGTTTCGGCGCCGCAGGGCGTGAGCCTCGACTACACCGCACAGCAGATGCGCAGGATTGAACAGCTGATCGAGCCGCTGCGCCAATCCGGCGAAGTGACCAGGACCTTTGCGGCTGTCGGCAGCGGCGGCTCCGTCAACAGCGGCTTCATGGTCATGGCGCTGGCGCCTTGGGGCGAGCGCGAGCGCACGCAGCAGGAGATCGCCGCCGACATCAGCCGTCTTGTGACCGAGGTTCCCGGTGTGCGCGCGTTTCCATTTTCGCCCAACAGCCTGGGCATTCGCGGCGCAGGCAGCGGCCTGCAACTGGCGATTGTCGGCTCCAACAGCTATGCCGATCTCGGCGAAGCCGCGACGCGGATAGTGGCCGAAATGGAAAAGGACGAGCGGTTCCAGCAGCCTCGCCTGTCGACCGACGCAACCCAGCCCCAGCTGTCGATCCGCATCGATCGGGAGCGCGCCTCCGATCTCGGCATCGACATCACCGGCATGGCCGAAGCCGTCCAGGCCATGCTGGACGGGCGGGAAATCGGCCAGGTGTTTATCGAGGACCGCAGTTTCGCGGTCAAGCTTGTGTCGACGACCAATCCCATCAACGATCCGACCGATCTGGAAAACATCTTCATGAAGACCGGGGACGGCCGTTTCGTACCGCTGTCGACCATCGCAACGCTGACCGAACAGGCAGTGCCGCCATCGCTCTCACGTGAACAACAGCTTCGGTCGGTGTCTGTCACCTCCGGCCTGGCCGAGGGCTTCGCACTTGGCGACGCGCTGGCCCGCGCCGAGGAAATCGCCGCACCGCTGCTGCCGCCGGGCAGCCGGGTCGAACCGATGGCCGAGGCGGCGACGCTGGGCGAAAGCAATTCGAGCATGCTGACGATCTTCGCCTTCGCTCTGGTGATCATCCTGCTGGTGCTGGCCGCGCAGTTCGAA
>JBKJRE010000555.1:0-4684 GCA_046594775.1 Rhizobiaceae bacterium
GGTCAGCGTCAGCGCCGGGGCGACGGTGATCGAATCGCCGGTGTGGACCCCCATCGGATCGACGTTCTCGATCTCGTCCAGCGTGTATCCGACGGCGAGTTTGGCGGCGATTTTCGCGATGGGGAAGCCGGTGGCTTTCGAGGCGAGCGCCGAGGAGCGCGACACGCGCGGATTCATCTCGATCACGATCAGCCGGCCGTCCTTCGGGTTGACCGCGAACTGCACGTTGGAGCCGCCGGTCTCGACGCCGATCTCGCGCAGCACCGCGATCGAGGCGTTGCGCATCATCTGGTATTCCTTGTCCGTCAGGGTCAGCGCCGGCGCCACGGTGATGCTGTCGCCGGTGTGCACGCCCATCGGGTCGATGTTCTCGATCGAGCAGACGATGATGCAGTTGTCGGCCTTGTCGCGCACCACCTCCATTTCATATTCCTTCCACCCCAGGACGGATTCCTCGATCAGCACTTCGGTGGTGGGCGAGGCGTCGAGGCCCGACGCGATGATGTCGAAGAATTCCTCGCGGTTGTAGGCGATGCCGCCGCCGGTGCCGCCCATGGTGAAGGACGGGCGGATGATGGCCGGCAGGCCGATCGCGTCAAGCGCCTGGGCGGCGACCGCCATGGCGTGGCTGATGTAGCGCTGCTTGCGGTCGCCTTCGCCGAGGTTCCAGCGGGTTTCGAGCGCGTCGAGCGCGGCGTCCATGTCGGGCGCGCCCGACGCCTTGAGCGCGGTGCGCTCGGTCTCGTGACGCTTGCGGTCCTCGTCCTTGGGCTGGGTGGCGTTGGCCAGCATCGACTTCGGCGTCTCGAGCCCGATGCGCTTCATCGCCTCGCGAAACAGCGCCCGGTCCTCGGCCATGTCGATGGCGTCGGCGTTGGCGCCGATCATCTCGACATTGTAGCGCTCCAGCACGCCCATGCGGCGCAGCGACAGCGCGGTGTTGAGCGCCGTCTGGCCGCCCATGGTCGGCAGCAGCGCGTCGGGGCGCTCGCGGGCGATGATCTTGGCGACGACCTCGGGGGTGATCGGCTCGATATAGGTGGCGTCGGCAAGCTCCGGGTCGGTCATGATGGTGGCCGGGTTGGAGTTGACCAGGATGACGCGAAAGCCTTCCTCGCGCAGCGCCTTGCAGGCCTGGGTGCCGGAATAATCGAACTCGCAGGCCTGGCCGATGACGATGGGGCCGGCCCCGATGATCAGGATCGAATTGATGTCGGTGCGTCTTGGCATGGACAAATCCGTTCGGGCAGGCGTGTTGCGCAAAAAAGCCGGTCGGGATACCCGACCGGGACGGGAGACCCGGCCGGTTGCGCTCAACGAGTGTGGTGTCAGGCTAAGGGGGCCTTATAGGGAAAATTCCGCGCAACGTAACCCCCAAAGATGCACCGTCCACGGCTGTTGTCGGAATCAGTCAGGGAACACTGGACGCCCTCACTCGTTGGCCCTGGCGAACCTGAGCGTAAAAGGAGACGATGATGCGTGACAACCAGACACCGGCGACCCATGGCGAGGGCGGAACCAGCAAGGACAAGGCGGATCTGCGCGAGATGGACCGTGACGGCAAATGGAAGGGCGAGGCCCTCAAGGATGCCGAGAAGGACGCCAAACAGGCGCGTCGGCCCGGCGCGACCCAGGATGAAAAAACCAAGGGGCTGGCGGTGCCGAGGGAAGACTGAAAGCCATCGAAGGGCCGAAGAGCCCGGCGATGAAAGGGGTCGGGCATTTGCCTGGCCCTTTGTTTTTGGATGCGGTGAGGGAACCGAATGCCAAGCACCCTGCCGACGATCGGCACAGGGCCTTCGCTGAAGCGGAACGCCTCGCCCAATTGCGCGTTGAAGGTTGCGCCACGATTGTCGTGGCATTGAGGAGGAAGAGAACATGGGCGTGAAGGAAGCACCGACCGCAAAGGGCAAGGAAGCTGCCAAGGGGTTGAAGCAGGCGGCATCGAAGGACGAGAAGAAGACGGAATCGCGGAAGGGAAGCGATCTCAAGAAGGGCGAGAAGCGATTCGAGGAGCGCTCGAAAAGCTCCGACGGCAAGAGCGCAGGCACCAAGCAGCGCTAGAAACGACTTCGAATTTCGCGAGCCTTCGCGTCTGCGCGGCGGCTTCCAGAAATCTTGTGACTTGCCATCGGGGTTGGGCTAGGTTTCGGCAAAGTTCGGCCCCGGCTCGTCCGCAACATGAATGAATTGAGGGATACGATATGCGCTGGAGAGGCCGTCGCCAAAGCGACAACATTCAAGACAGTCGTGGGCAGGGCGGCGGCATGGGCGGCGGCTTTGGTCGCAGTCCCATCCGCCTGCCGATCGGGCGCAGTGCCGGCGGCGGAGGTCTTTCAGGCATCGTCATACTGGTGGTTCTGTTCTTCGTGCTGAAAGCTTGCGGCATCGACCCGATGCAGATTCTGGCTGGCGGCGAAGGAGGAGTTGCGCCCGGCGGTGGCGGACAGAGCTCCGAAAACGGAGCCCCTGCCTCCGACGAGATGAAGCAGTTCGTTTCCACCGTTCTTGCCGAGACCGAAGACGTCTGGAACGGTATCTTCCAGTCGCAGGGGATGACGTATGAGGAGCCGACATTGGTGCTGTTTGGCGGCCAGGTAAGGTCGGCCTGCGGCTATGCATCGTCGGCCGCCGGCCCGTTCTACTGTCCCAACGACCACAAGGTCTACCTGGACACCTCGTTTTTCCAGCAGCTGGCGTCTCAGTTCGGCGCGTCGGGCGACTTCGCGCAAGCCTATGTCATTGCGCACGAAGTCGGCCACCACGTGCAGAATCTCACCGGCATCCTGCCGAAATTCAACCAGATGCGGGAAAGCATGACCGAAGCCGACGCAAACCAGATGTCCATGCGCGTTGAACTGCAGGCCGATTGCTTTGTCGGTGTGTGGGCGCACTTCACCCAGCAGAAGGGTCTGCTGGAACAGGGTGACATCCAGGAGGCGCTCAACGCGGCTCAGCAGATCGGCGACGACACGCTGCAGAAGAAGATGCAGGGCTATGTCGTGCCCGAGAGCTTCAACCACGGAACCTCGACGCAGCGTCAGAGATGGCTCGCGGCCGGGCTTGAATCGGGCAAGCTGTCGTCCTGCGACACCTTCAACAACCCGATCTGACCCGGAACCGCTCCTGGCAAAGCCGGCCAAAGCCGACGGGTTCAGAGCAAGTGCGAAGGCAACAGCCTTATTGGGCGCGGCTTGAAAGCACGCGCTTGCCTGAAGCCGCAGAGGCGGACGCCTGCTTCTCCACCTTGCTGGTCTTCGTCGCCGTCCGGGAAGTACCGATGAAGCTCTTGTAGACCCAGCCCTTTTGGCCATTGTAGGAAATCTCGCACCAGACCTTGCAGCCATACAGGCTGACCGTCGTCCCGGCCGGCACCACGGTCAGGACCTTTGCGCCCTTTTGGCCGCGCGCGCGCATGTTGACCGCCTTGACGATGCGGGCTGAACGCGCGCCAACGCTCGATGCAGACGATCCGGCGAGTCCGCCGACCTCGACCCCCGGCAGAGGGGTGAGATCTGTCTCGTCCGGTTCGCTCGCCTTCGGCTGCGAAGCCTGTGCCTTGGGCTGCTGCGCTGGTTCAGGAATGGACGCGGTCGCAGCATCATCCGTTGAGGACTGCGGGTCTCCAGGCGCAGGCATCTCCTCGAGTGCCGCCGTATCGTCGGTCTGCTCAAGTGCTGCGGTTTCGACCTTGTCGATTTGCAATACCGGTTCGGCGGTTGGATCGTCGCGGGGAATCTCGATGGCATTTTCCGATGCGGCAAGGATGGGCGGCGCTGTGACGATTTCCGGGGGACGCACGACCGGTTGCGTATCGGCGGTCTCTGTGTTGCCGTCGCTGGCGACAGTACTGTCGGAGGCAACACGAATTTCGCGTACCGCCGCAACAGGGACGGTGTCTGTAGCGCGCGCCATAGCGCGGTCGGCAAGATAGTCGACGAACATCGCGCTGCCCGCGCCAACGCTCAAGACGACGGCGCATGCCGTAGAAAGCACGGCGATGCGACGCGCACGCGCCGACCGCGGAAGATTGATCTTTGGCGCCGGCAAGACAGGCGCTTCGGGTTTCGGCACCTTGCGAGCGGCGAGCTTGTGGGAACGTTTCATGGCCAATACTCCACGCAAGCCCCCACTTGCCAGATCATCCATGACCGCGAATTGTGACAAAGTCTGGTCGAAAAGATCAATTCACCCATTTTTCCGGCTGAATTGACCGGTTTCGGCAGGTCTAGCGTTCGGCCAGCGCCGGTTCGCCCTTGCGCTGCCGAATGAGGTTGATGAAGCGTCGGAACAGATAGTGCGAATCCTGCGGTCCCGGCGAGGCCTCTGGATGATGCTGGACCGAGAAGACCGGCCTGCCGGTCAGCGCGATGCCGCAATTCGAACCGTCGAACAGCGAGACGTGCGTTTCCTCGACGCCTTCCGGCAGGGACTCGGAGTCGACGGCAAAGCCATGATTCATGGAAACGATCTCGACCTTTCCGGTGGTGTGGTCCTTGACCGGATGATTGGCGCCATGGTGGCCCTGATGCATCTTTTCGGTTTTGCCGCCCAGCGCCAGCGCCAGCATCTGGTGGCCGAGGCAGATGCCGAACACGGGTTTGCCCGACGCGACCAGAGCGCGGATTTCCGGCACCGCATATTCCCCCGTCGCCGCGGGATCCCCCGGCCCGTTGGACAGGAA
>JBKJRE010000594.1:0-4973 GCA_046594775.1 Rhizobiaceae bacterium
TCACCACCTATCTCGAGGATACGCGGGACTTCGGCCGCTACAACCGGGCCTTCCTCGAAGGCATCGGCGACGCCGTTCTGGCGCGCACGACCGTCGAGGCCAAGGCCGTCATCAACACCAAGATCGAGATGGACGCCATCGTCTACAAGCCGCTGCCGGCGGCGAAATAGCCGGACGCAATCGAGGAGAGGAAAAGACATGTACAGACTGTTGGGTCGCCAGACATCGGGCAACGTCCAGAAGGTTCTCTTCATGCTGGAGGAAATCGGCGCCAAGTACGAGCGCGAGGACTACGGCCGCCTTTTCGAGAATACGCAGACGGTGGAATACAAGGCGCTGAACCCAACGTCGAAAGTGCCGACGCTTGTCGATGGCGACACTGTGATCTGGGAGTCCAACACCATTCTTCGTTATCTCTCAGCGTCAAACGGCAACGCGCTGAACGGCGCGACGCCGGCCGAGAAGACCGAGATCGAACGCTGGATGGATTTCCTGCTCGCCGCCGTCAATCCCGGCTATATGACCGCCTTCAAGGGCGCCAAGCTGACGCCCGAGGAGCAGACGCCCGAATACAAGGATGGCGTCAAGGATCTGGCCGCACAGCTGCAGATTATCGACGCCCATCTCGCCGGCAAGGAATACATGGCGCTGGGCAAGCTGACGATCGCCGACATCGCCTGCGCGCCGATCCTGAAGCGCTGCGTCGACTTCAAGATCGGCCGTCCGGCCATGCCCAACCTCGAGCGCTGGGTTGCCGCGATGGCCGCGCGTCCGGCTTTCCAGACAGCAACGAAAGCCGCCTGATGATAAAGCGGGCCGCCCTCATCGGACTTGGGACGATGGGTCCCGGCATCGCTGCGCGCTTGGCGCGCGGAGGGCTGGACGTGGCGGCCTATGACATTGCCGCGTCAGCGACCGAGAAGGCCAAGGCCACGCTCGATATTGCCAGCGGCATACTCGACCAGTTAGGCATTGAGGTGCCTTCGGACGGCTCCGGCAGCGTACGCTTCTCGGAATCCTTGGCCGACGCGGTCGATGGCGCCGACCTCGTCATCGAGAACGTGCCGGAAAACATCGCCATCAAGGCCGAGACCTACCACGCCATCGACAAGCTGGTGGGCGCGTCGGTGATCGTGGCGTCCGATACCTCGGGCATTCCGATCACCAGGCTTCAGGCGCATATCTCGCATCCAGAACGCATGGTCGGCATGCACTGGTCGAACCCGCCGCACATCGTGCCGATGATCGAGGTGATCGCCGGTGAGAAGACCGCGCCGGGGACAGTGGCGGCAATCCGCGACCTGATCCGCTCGATCGGCCTTCTCCCTGTGGTGGTCAAGAAGGACGTGCCCGGCTTCGTCGAAAACCGCGTTCTCTATGCCCTGCTGCGCGAAGCCGTCGACCTCGTCGAGCGCGGCGTCATCGAACCCGAGGACCTCGACGCCTGCGTTTCCTGGGGCATCGGCTACAAGATCGCCGTCATCGGGCCGATGGCATTGCTGGATATGGCAGGCCTCGACATCTACAAATCCGTTTCCTCCTTCCTCAATGCCGACCTTTGTAAACGCGACGACGTCGCCCCGATGGTTGCCGAGAGGGCCCAGGCGTCCAAATTCGGCATCAAGTCCGGCGAGGGCATATTCTCTTACTCGCCTGAGCAGGCAGGCGCCCTTCAGGCCGAACGCGCGCACAAACTTGTTGCGATCCGTCGTATTCTCGAAGGCCGGGAGTAAGCCATGGCAGGTTCGGCCCAACAGGTTCATGACCCGGGAAAACTCACTCATAGCCTCCTGAACGGCGCACAGTTGCTTGCGCGGCTGATGCATTGGGTTCTGGGGATGGCGATGCTGGCCGTCGTGGCAATAAATGTAGTGAACGCCACCGGGCGGTATCTGTTCGGATTTTCCATGACCGGCAGCGACGAACTGATGGTCTACACGATGGTCTGGATGGTGATGTCCGGGGCGGTTCTGGCGCTGGCGGGCCGCGACCATATCAGCGTCAATTTGGTGCCGTCATATGCCGGTGGGCGAACGTTGCACCTGCTGCACATCGTCCACGATCTGGCGGCGTTGGCGGCCTGCGGTCTGGCAACGTACTCGTCCTACGGTTTTGTGACACGCATCGCCGCCCTTGGCACACGTAGCATGGGGCTCGGAGTCCCCATGATCGTCCCTCATGCGGCCCTTCTTTTTGGCTTCGCCGCCCTGACTTTGACCACGCTGGCGTTGCTCTTGCGCGACGCCGACGCCTGGTCGCGCAACGCCGAGGCGGACTGGTGAGCGCCGTGCTGACCGCCCTGCCCGTCGGGCTGCTCGTCCTCGGCACGCCGATCTTCGTCGTCTTTCTGGCGGCGGTCGCCTTCGCGATCTTCTTCGTCTTGCCGACGCCGCCGATCGCTTTGCATCAGGTGCTCTTCGGTAGCCTCGACAATTACGCGCTGCTCGCCGTCCCCTTCTTCATTTTCGCCGGTGAACTAATGGGTACGAGCGGCATCGCCGCACGCCTCATCGCCTGGGTGCTGGCGCTGGTCGGCCGGGTTCCGGGCAGCCTCGGCGTCGCCACCGTCGGCGCCTCGACCGTCATGGGCGCCATCTCAGGCTCCAGCGTGGCGGCCGTCGCAGCACTCAGCAAGACGCTCTATCCCGACCTTGAGCGCTCGGGCTACGGCAAGGAGCGCTCGGCCGGGCTGCTCGCCTCGAGCGGCGCCATCGACATCGTCGTGCCGCCCAGCATCGCCATGATCCTCTACGGGCTCGCCGCCGAGCAATCGATCCCCCGCCTGTTCATGGCGGGCGTCCTGCCCGGCCTGCTGATCGCCCTGATGATGTGCGCCTTCATCGTCGCCGTAGCGATTGTCCTTCGCATCCCGGTGGTAGGCCGTTTCGACGCCGCCACGGCGTGGCGCGCCACACGGCATGCGGCCGCAGCACTCTTCATGCCCGTCTTCGTGCTCGGCGGCATCTACAACGGTTGGTTTTCCCCGACGGAGGCTGGCGGCTTTGCCTGCCTCTACGCAATCATTGTCGCCCGCTTCGTCTACGGGACCATGAGTTGGGCCGACATTGTCCAAGCCGCCGGCAATGCCGCCATGCTGTCTGCCCGCATCCTCATCATCGTCGCAGTCGCCGGCGTCGTAACTTGGCTGCTCACCACCCAAGGCGTGCCGCAGGCGCTGGTCGCGTGGATCGACGCCCTCCAGTTGAACGCATTCGCTTTCTTGCTCTCCGTCAACCTTGTGCTTCTGATCGTCGGTTGCTTTCTCGACCCGACATCGGCGATCCTGGTTCTTGCACCTCTGCTTGTCCCCTTGGCGGTCTCGGTCGGCGTGGATCCCATTCATTTCGGGATCATCATGACGGTCAACCTAGCAATTGGCATGTTCACGCCGCCCTTCGGGCTTAATCTCTTCGTCGTCCAGTCGGCGACCGGCCTGCCTGCGCACACGATCTACAAGGGCGTGCTGCCCTTCGTCGGCGTGCAGATAGCGGCTCTCCTGATCATCACCTACGTGCCCGCGCTATCGCTCGTCCTCGGCAAATCACTCTGAGAAAAGGGAACATGATGATTTCAAATCTTCTCAAGGCCGCCGCGCTTTCCACAGCCCTCGCTTTGTCGGCGCTGCCGGCCGCCGCGCAGTCCACGATGAAGCTCGCGACGGCAACAATCAACGACGTTCAGCATGAGTGGCAAAAGGTCTTCGCGGACGAACTGAAAACCCGAGTGGGCGACGCGGTAAAAACCGAAATCTACCCGGCTAGCCAGCTTGGCGCTATTCCGCGCATGGCCGAAGGTGTGCTGCTCGGCACCATAGAAGCGTTCACCACCCCGACTTCCTTCATGACCAATGTGGACCCGCGGTTCCAGGCCTTTGACGTTCCAGGGCTTTTCAAGACACCACAGGATGTCGACAACGCCATCCACGATCCAGACTATAGAGACCACATGGAGGAGATGTTCCTCAATAAGGGTCTGCGCATTATCGGCGCAATCTACAACAGCCCGACCGTCGTTTTTACCATGCAGCCGGTAACCACGCTTGACGGCCTGAAGGGCCTCAAGATTCGCACCTTCGCATCGCCAATGCAGATCAAGCCGATGGAACTCGTAGGTGCCACTCCCCTGCCACTGGCATTGACCGAAGTCGTCCCCGCGCTCGAATCTGGTGGCCTCGACGGGATGCTCGTCGGCATGCCTATCCTCACGGCCTTCAAATACTATGATGTGGGCAAGAACATTACCGATCTCCGCTTCGCCGAGATCGTCTCTGTCACCGTTGTCAACGAAGCCTGGTTCCAGTCGCAGGCGGACGACGTCAAGGAAGCGATCATCGAGGCAGGACGCGCCGCCGAGACTTCGGTATTCCCGTGGGGAGTGGAAAACGTCAAGAAAACCTACAAGATCTGGGTCGACAATGGCGGTGTGATCAACACCCTTTCAGAGTCTGATCAAACCAAAATGGAGAGCGAATTCCAGAGCATTGCTGCCCAGCTTGTCGACGCAGATCCTGCGCTCAAGGAAGAGTACGAACGCCTCAAGGCGTTGGTGGCGGCAAAGGCCGCCAAATGAAGCAGCGCGCCACCTATTCGCAAGCAAGGCTCTCGGCCGTGGCGGAACAGGTGATCCGACGTTCGGCAGGCAACGCTTTCCGCTCAAGAACGATCTGCGAACGGGTGGCATACGCGCGATCGGCAAAGCCGCACCATAGACGCTCGACCGGAAGGTTTTCGCGTTTGTCATTTAGCGCCGCAAACGTCCCCGTCCCAGCATCGAACCAGAGCTCGACATGTGCATCTGCACCGCGAACGGGCGTCGCGAGTTCGACTGAATACCAGTGGGCAATATCGGCATTACAGACAATCGTTTCGGCGGTCGTATTGGTCAAAGTCAGCGATACCGGCGACAGGCCGTCGGTGCCTGTCTTGACCTCGACATGGTGGAGTTCGACCGCATGGGCGGCGGAAGCCGAAAAC
>JBKJRE010000059.1:0-4279 GCA_046594775.1 Rhizobiaceae bacterium
GATTGCCGCCCGGGCAGGGCAGGGTATGCGCGTCGGCATGCTCGCATCGCCGGCCGTCCGCATGACCGGCGTGTACGACAAGGCCATCGGCGGCTCTGGTTTGGAACTTGTCTATCTGGATGACGATCGCCCGTTGCTCGACCTGATCAGGCACGTCAAGAAGCGCGGCGGCGACGAGCAGGCCGTCGAGGCAATGGGAACGATTGCCGACAAACTGGTGGAGCAGCGCACGGGTTTGCTGCTGGTCGCGTGTTCGGAGCTGTCATTGCTGACGGACGCGCTGCCCGGCCATGTTCCGTTCATTGACTCCATCGATGTGTTGTCGGACGCTTGCATCGAATTTTCTACTCAAGCGGATACGGGTTCAAAGGAAGAGTTCGCTGCATGACCGAATTGGCGGGCAACGGTCGCCGCAGATTTCAACAAAAGCTCCGCGCGAATCCAACAATCGGGAGAATCACATGATGAAGACAACGCTGACGGGTGTTATAGCGGGCACCATTTCGATGCTGATGGCAGGCACCGCACTCGCTGATAAGATTATTATCGGCCATTTCGGAAATCCGACGCCGATGCAGCTTCTGGCCTCCTCCGACGCGGTGGAAAAGGCGACCGGCTGGGACGTCGAGTGGCGCAAATTCGCCGCCGGCACCGACGTCATCGCCGCGATGGCCTCGGGCGATGTCGTGCTCTCCGAACTGGGCTCCTCGCCGCTGGCTATCGCAGCCAGCCAGGGCGTCGATCTTCAGCTCATCGCGTTTTCGGATGTCATCGGCAAGGCGGAGTCGCTGATCGTCAGCAACGCGTCGGGCATAAAGTCGCTGGCCGACCTCAAGGGCAAGCGCGTCGCTGTCCCGGTTGGCTCGACGGCGCACTTTTCGCTGATGGGCGCGTTGCAGCATGAAGGCATCGCCGAAAACGAAGTGACCATCATGAGCATGCCGCCAGACCAGATCGCGGCGGCCTGGGGCCAGAACGCCATCGACGCGGCCTGGATATGGCAGCCTGTCCAGTCGGAAATCCTGAAGACCGGAACGCTTCTCATCGGCGCCGACGAAACCGCCGCGTGGGGCTTTCCGACCTTCGATGGCTGGGTCGTGAACAAGGAGTTCGGCGCGGCGCACAAGGACGAGGTTGTCGCCTTCCTGAAGGAAATCGACAGGGTCAACAAGATGTATCTCGATGACATGGCAGGCTGGACCGTCGACAGCGAGCCGGTGAAGACGGTTGCCGCCGCGACAGGCGCCGATCCGGCGCAGGTTCCCGAAATTCTGGAGGGCTTCACCTTTCTGCCGATGTCCGAACAGACGACGGATACCTGGCTCGGCGGTGCAGGCAAGACCATCAAGGGAACTGCCGATTTCCTGAAGGCCGCGGGCCGCATCGACGCCGTAAAGGACGACTATAGCGCCTTCGTGAATGCGGATTTTGCCAAGGCGGCACAATAGCGCTTAACCTGTCTCACCGGGCCCGTTTCCGGGTTCGGTGAGACACGGCAGGGAGCACCATCATATGGTTCTGGAAATCAGGGACGCCTCCGTCGTCTTTCCGGCCAAGGATGGACGCTCGTCCGTCGAGGCGCTCGCAAGGATCGGCCTCTCGCTTGGCGAAGGCGACTTCGTTGTCGCGCTCGGCGCTTCGGGCTGCGGAAAATCGACATTGCTCAATCTCATCGCCGGCTTTCTCTCTCCGACCAGCGGTGAGATTCTGCTGGATGGCGGCAAGGTCAGCGGACCGGGAGCCGACCGATCCGTGGTGTTCCAGAAGCACGCGCTGATGCCGTGGCTCAATGTGCGGGACAATGTTGCTTTCGGGCTCAAGCTGCAGGGGCGTTCCGAAGCGGAGCGCTACAAGATCGCCAATGATTTCATCGCGCTGCTCGGCCTGACCGGCTTCGAGGAGTCGCCCATCTACGCGCTCTCGGGCGGCATGCAGCAACGTGTAGGCATCGCGCGCGCCCTGACCTGCGATCCGAGGGTTTTGCTGATGGACGAGCCACTTGGCGCGCTCGACGCCCTGACGCGCGAAAGGGCGCAGGAACTCATATTGCGGATCTGGGAAAACACCCGGAAGACGGTCTTCTTCATCACTCACAGCGTCGAGGAAGCCTTGTTCATGGGCACCAAGCTGATCGTGATGTCTCCACGCCCCGGCCGCATTACCCACCGCTTCGACCTGCCGTTCTCTGGCCAGTTCATCGATGGCGCAAAGGCGCGCGAAGTCAAGGCGTCCGCGGATTTCATCAAGCTGCGCGAGGAAGTGCTGAGCATCATCTTTGCGGACGAGGAGGAGGCGGCATGAACGACGACATCCAACCCACCCCCCGAAAAGACCAGGAAGGGCTGTTCGCATGGCTGTCCAAGGCGCCCGCGACCAAACCCGGTGAAACATATGGCGTTCCCGGTCAGGGCGACACAATGTGGCTCAGCATCGCCACGATCCTCATTCTGATCGCCGTCTGGTGGCTGTTCACCTTCATGGGGTGGGTCAAGCCGCTATTCGTGCCGT
Source organism: Rhizobiaceae bacterium (assembly GCA_046594775.1). Lineage (GTDB taxonomy): Bacteria > Pseudomonadota > Alphaproteobacteria > Rhizobiales > Rhizobiaceae > CAMYMG01. Next base: position 2,509 of record JBKJRE010000059.1, read on the forward strand.
CCCCCTTCGCCGTCATCCAGAAATTCATCGATACGTGGAACAGCGGCTTTACCGGAACGCCGCTTTGGGAACACATCGCGATCTCCACGGCGCGCGTCTTCGGTGCATTTCTGCTCGCCTGCGTCATCGGCATTCCGCTCGGTCTGGCGATGGGCATGAGCCCGCTCATGCGCGGCATTTTCGATCCGCCGATCGAGTTCTACCGGCCGATCCCGCCGCTGGCCTATCTGCCGCTGATGATCATCTGGTTCGGCATCGGCGAAACCTCGAAGGTCCTGTTGATCTTCCTCTCCGTCTTTGCCCCGGTTGCGCTCGGCGCCCGTTCCGGCGTCAAGTCTGCGGCGATCGAACAAATTCACGCGGCCTATTCCTTCGGCGCGAGCCGCTGGAATGTCATGCGTCATGTGATCCTGCCGTCGGCCATGCCGGAAATCCTGACAGCGATGCGGATCGGCATCGGTTTCGGCTGGACCACGCTTGTGGCCGCCGAAATGGTCGCAGCCACCAAGGGCCTCGGCTACATGGTGCTGTCTGCATCGCAGTTCCTGCAGACCTCGACAGTCATCATGGGCATCGTCGTGATTGCCGCCATCGCCTACGCATTCGACATGCTGATGCGATTCGTCGAGCGAAGGCTGGTTCCGTGGAAGGGCAAGGTCTGATGACAGGCGTCAGGACGGCAGCGGCGCGGGCGGCGCACGCTCCCTAGCTTCGCTGGCCCTGGCCCTAGGCTTCTGCCCCTAGTCTAAAACGCTGAACAGCTCGACGATACCGCACTCCGGAGACATCCATGCCGCGCAGTTACCTCAAGAAGGCGCTGAAGACATCCTCGAGCGATTCCGGATCGGTTACGGCGGTTGTTAAGGGTATTCTGGAAGACATCGAAAAGGGAGGTGAGCCCGAGGCCCGCCGCTATACCGCAAAATTCGATGGTTACGCCGGCAACCTCGTCGTCGGGCCTGACGAAATCGAGCAAGCGTCGAGGAAACTGTCGCACAAGCTCAAGGACGATATCCGGTTCGCCCACGACAATATACGCAAGTTCGCCGAAGCCCAGAAAGGCACGCTGGGCGACGTCGAGATTGAAATTGTCCCTGGCCTGATTGCCGGCCAGAAGACAATCCCCTGCGAGGCCGCAGGCTGTTACGTTCCCGGCGGGCGCTACAGCCACGTCGCCTCGGCGATCATGACCGTGACGACGGCCAAGGTCGCCGGGTGCAGGCACATCTCCGTCTGTTCGCCGCCTCGGCCCGACTCCGGCGTTAATCCAGCCATTCTTTTTGCGGCGGACCTTTGCGGCGCCGACACGATCCTGGCGATGGGCGGCGTGCAGGGCGTGGCTTCGATGGCCTTTGGCCTGTTCGGACTGCCGCCGGCGGATATTCTTGTCGGTCCCGGCAACCAGTTCGTCGCCGAGGCGAAACGCATCCTCTTCGGCCGCGTCGGCATCGACATGTTTGCCGGCCCGACCGACAGCCTGATCGTGGCGGACAAGCACGCGGATTCCGAGATTGTCGCAGCCGATCTGGTCGGACAGGCGGAGCATGGCTACAATTCGCCGGTTTGGCTGGTCACCGATAGCACGGAGGTTGCCAATGCTGTGCTCGCTGCCGTTCCGCGACTGATCAGCATACTCCCCGAGCCGAACCGCGAGAACGCCGAAGCGGCTTGGCGCGACTATGCCGAAATCGTCATTTGCGACAATCGCGAAGAAATGGCCGCGGTTGCCGACGAATATGCGCCCGAACATCTCAGTGTGCAGGCCGAAGAC
>JBKJRE010000067.1:0-5914 GCA_046594775.1 Rhizobiaceae bacterium
CCCTTCGGCAGCAGCGTATCGAAGAGCCGCAGTTTGGCGCGATGGTAGGCTTCCATCGTCGGATGATAGTCCATGTGGTCGCGGCCAAGATTTGTGAAACCGCCAGCCGCCAGCCTGACGCCATCGAGGCGCCGCTGGTCGAGCCCATGGCTCGAAGCCTCCATCGCGGCATGCGTCACCCCGGCATCCGCCAGTTCCGTCAGCAAGCCGTGCAACTCCACCGGGTCAGGCGTCGTCAACTGGCCGTATTCATCGCGGCCAGGCGCCACGACGCCGGTCGTGCCGATGCTGGCCGCCGCAAGCCCGGCCTGCTCCCAGATCTGGCGGGTGAAGGCAGCAACCGATGTCTTGCCGCTGGTGCCGGTGACCGCCACCATGGTTTCGGGCTGGCGCGGATGAAGCGCCGCCGCCGCACGCGCCAGGGCCTGTCTGGGATCGTCGACCAACAGCACCGGTACCGACAATGAATCAAGCGGCGCGCCGCGCGCTGCAATCACCGCCACAGCGCCGCGTCTTGCTGCATCGGCCGCATAGGAAGCACCGTCAGCCTTCGTTCCGGTCACCGCGACAAACACGGAACCCGGGGTTATCTCACGGGAATCCGAAGACACTTGTGCTACCTCGGCGTCGGGAAAAACGCCGCCGTCTGCAAACAGCACACCGGCAAGGTCAACAAGCTTCATCAAAATCCAGTCGTCAAAAATTGCGCCGCGCTTCCCGGCGCCTTCTAGAATCACTGATAGGAGACGACGGTAGCCCCGCTTTCATGGCCGAATTCCGGCTTCACGCCAAGCAGAGCGCCTGCCCGGCTGATAATGTTGGCGACGATCGGCGCCGCATTGGAGCCGGCCGTCGCTCCCATGCCGGGCTTTTCGGGCTTTGGTTCGTCGATGATCGTCAGCACGATATACTGTGGATCGTCCATCGGAAACGACGCGACGAAGGCGTTGAAGCGGACCGACGACGAATACCGGCCGTTGACAACCTTTTCTGCCGTGCCGGTCTTGCCGCCGACCCGATATCCAGGAACCCGCGCATTCTTTCCCGAACCCTTTTCCGCATTAAGCTCATAGAGATAGCGCATGTCGGCGCTGGTCTGGTCGGCAACGACCTTCTTTGCCGTCGCCATGGCCTCGTCCTGCGTGCGCGCCAGAAACGTCGGCTCGATCAGGTAGCCGCCATTCATCAGCGCCGCGCAGCCCACCGCTGTCTGCAAGGGTGTCGTCGAGACGCCGTGGCCGAAGGCGACGGTGATGGAGTGTACCTTTTTCCAGACTTTCGGCTCGACCGGACCCGCCACCTCGGGCAACTCCGTCTGCATGCGGTCGAGAATGCCCAGTCGATGCAGAAATTCCCGGTGTCCCTCGATGCCGACGACATCAGCCTCCTTGGCCGATCCGATATTCGAAGAGTAGATAAAGACCTCCGGCACGGTGAGGACCCGGCCCTTGCCGTGGAAATCGTTGATGGTCTGGTTGCCGATCCTGATCGGCCGCGACGCGTCGAACTTGCTCTCGAGCGTCACCTTGCCTGAATCGAGAGCCATCGCCGTGGTGAAGCTCTTGAAGGTCGAGCCCATCTCGTAGAGGCCGGCCGACATGCGGTTGAGGCGGTCCTTTTCCTGCGCATTGTAGGGGTTGTTGGGGTCGTAATCCGGCACGGATGCCATCGCCAGCACTTCGCCCGTCTTGACGTTCAGCACCACCGCTCCCGCGGCAATCGCATGATAGCGCTCCATGGCCAGCGAAATTTCGTCATGAACAATGTGCTGCACCCTGAGATCGATCGACAGCCTGACCGGCTTGAGATCCTTGGCAATCGCCAGACCCGACGCCTGAAGGTCGGCCAGGCCCTGGTCGTCGATGTATTTTTCCATCCCGGCGATGCCCTTGTTGTCGATATTGGTCAGGCCAAGAATATGGGCGGCGGTGACCCCGCCCGGATAGAAGCGACGCTTTTCCGTGCGAAACCCGATTCCCGGCAGGCCGAGTTGCATGATCTCGTTCTGCTGCTTGGGCGTCAGCTGCCGCTGCAGCCATACGAAGCCGGCGCCGCTTTTAAGCTTGTGGTAGGTCTGCTCGACTTCGATATCCGGGAGCACGGTGGAGAGCTTCTCGATGATCTCGTCGGCGTCGACGATCCGGCGTGGCTCGGCAAACAGCGACGCTGTCTTGATATCGGTGGCCAGCACTTCACCATTGCGGTCGACGATATCGGGCCGCGACGCGGTCACGCGGCTTTGCGGGCCGCCGGCTTCCTCGGGATCCTGCATGCCCAGATAGATCAGTCGTCCGCCGATCGTTGCGTAGAGGCTGAAGAACACGGCCATGGTCATCGCGACGCGGTTTCTGCCCTTGCCGCCGGTCGCCTTCTGCGCCCCTTCGACAATGATCGAGCCAGCCGGTCCGTCGGATTTCCTGTAGCGCCTGCGCAAAAGACCGATCATTGAACCACCGCCCCGGTTACCGTGGAGTCCTGCCCGCTTTCGGCCATGCCGCCGAGCCGCTGGTTCGAAAAGTCCTCGATTTCGACCGGCTTTGAGGGGAGTTCGTCGAGACCGACGATCTGATGCGCCTCGATCGGCTGAAGCGCCAGTTCGTTCTCGTAGATCTTGGCGAGTTTCTGCAGCCTGGAAGGCTGGGTAAGCAGGCTCCAGTCGGCCTTGAGGAGATCGAGCGAATCCTCCTCGAAGCGGATCTCGCGCTCGATCTTGTGGACGGTCGCCAGCCGATCTTCGGCATCCTGCTTGATCTTGTAGGTGAACGCCGCCGCCGAAACCATGACGGCGATAAGAACGATGTCGCTGGTGCGGAACACTTGTTTACCTCTCTGCCGAAAGCCGGATGTCGGGTAGCTTGGGAAGGCCGAAGATCGAGAAATCGTCGGCCTGAGCCGCAGCCTCGGTGCGGATGGCGACGCGAAGCTTGGCCGAGCGTGCGCGCGGATTGGCCTCGATCTCCCCCTCGCCGGCGGCGATCGGACCGCCTTGCCTCGAGAATGTCGGCGCTTTCTCCTGCAACTCGGGCAGAAACCGCGAGCCGGCGGCATTGCCGGACCGGTCCGCGATGAAGCGTTTGACGATGCGGTCTTCGAGCGAGTGAAACGTCACGACGACAAGGCGCCCGCCGGGCTTCAAGGCCCGCTCTGCCGCAAACAACGCTTTCGCCAGTTCGCCAAGCTCGTCGTTGACAAAGATGCGCAGCGCCTGGAACACGCGTGTCGCGGGATGAATCTTGTCCTTGGGATTGCGCCCGACATGCGCCTCTATCGCGCCCGCAAGGTCCAGCGTGCTTTCGAAGGGTTGGGCTTCGCGGCGCTTTTCGATCATTCGCGCAATGCGTCCGGCGTGACGTTCCTCGCCGAGAAAGCCGAAGATGCGCGCCAGATCGCCCTGCTTGAAGCGGTTCACCACATCGGCTGCACTTGCCCCGTCCTGCGCCATGCGCATGTCGAGCGGGCCGTCGAAGCGGAAGGAAAACCCGCGCCCGGCCTCGTCGATCTGCATCGACGAGACGCCGACGTCGAGCACCACGCCGTCAACCTCTTGCGCATAGTCGTCAAGCCGGGAAAATGCGCCGTGGACCAGACGCAGTCTTCCGCCTGAAGACGCCTCCATGGCGCGGCCGGCAGCAATCGCATCCGGGTCCCGGTCGACCGCCACGACGGATGCGCCGGCATCGAGCAAGGCTCGGCTGTAGCCGCCGGCGCCGAACGTGCCGTCGATGAAGGTCTCACCCTGCTTCGCTACGAGCGCCGACATGACTTCGGCAAGGAGCACCGGAATGTGACGGGCCGGTCCGCCAACCGCGGGGCTTTCCCCGCCGTGACCCGCCATCATTCCGGTCGCTCCCCAGGCTTCGTCCCCTGCCGAAGTCGCAAAAGTCTGGCCCGAACCTCTGCGCCATAGGCGCGGAGTCGTCCGGGTTCCCAGATCTGGAAGAAATTGCCGCGCCCCACAAAGGCCGCCTCCGTCGTGATGCCTGTATGTTCGCGGATGAAATCGCTGACGGTGATGCGCCCGTCCTGATCGTATTTCAGGAACGCCCCGTCGCCATGCACGAAGAACGACATGTCGTCGGCGGTTTGCTGAAACGGGTCCTCCAGTGCAATTCTCTCCTCGTAGCGGCCGAGCAGGTCGAGCCCGCCAACGTCCAGTGCCGGCACATCGATCTGCCGGATGGCATAGAGTTCGGCATAGCCGCGGCTTTGCACGACGGCGCGAAAATGTGCCGGAACGGAGACCCGCCCCTTGGCGTCGATTTTGTTCACCGCACTGGACAGAAACCGGTTCATCGATCGTTACAGCCGCTCGCGCCGCCGCGCCCCGTTTCTTCATGTCGACCGCGCCTCTGGATCGCGATCCTGCCTTGGCCCGTCCCGACGCCAAACGAAACGGCTCCGCAGGACCGCCGCAGAAGCCCGCTTTGGAGAAGAAGCACCATGAACGGGATGCGGGAATTGAATATGAGAATGGGATAACATGGGGCATTATGGGCGTCAACGGGAACAACTACTCCAATGTCACCAAAACCGGACAGAACTGCCGGTTTGGCGGTGTAGTGTTGTTTATCCTCCATTAAGCCTAACGAAGCGTTATCCGCGCGCGCCGGTACGCAAAGTCACAAAGACTGGCCAACGTTGGCTTGCCAGCCTGAATAAAGAGCAGGAGCGGACGATCCAGCCGTCCGAATTTGACAGCCGTTGGGCAATTGACTGCAACCGAGTATTTGGTAGGACCGCACGGTCGCAACGACGAGAACCCGGCATGGCGTTCGGCCGATCCGGCAACGCCCGCAGGACGAGAACACGATCAATGACCGATACCCCGGCATCGCTGGCCGCCCAACTTGCGCATCTGCGCCGGAAAACGCTTTCCAAGGGCGACCCAGTCCCCCTGCCCTTGACCATGGCGTCGATCTTCAATCTGCCCGGCGACCCGGCCGGCTTCAGCCAGTACGGCCGCTTCGACAACGCCACCTGGGATGCAGTCGAAGAACTGCTCGGTCATCTGGAGAGCGCAACGGCGGTCGCCTTTCCTTCCGGCATGGCGGCCATTTCCAGCGTCTTCTTCGGCCTGCTGAAGACCGGCGATAGGGTTCTGCTGCCCTCCGACGGATATTACACGCCTCGCGTGCTCGCCGAACGGTTCCTCAAGCCACTCGGCGTGGCCTTTGATCTGCGGCCGACAACCAGCTATGCCGACGGTGGGTTCGAAGGTTACAGGATGGTGTTTGTCGAGACGCCGTCCAACCCCGGCCTGGACCTCTGCGACATTGCCGCCGTCGCGAAGATGGCGCGGGCCGCCGGCGCCACCGTGGTGGCCGACAACACCACCATGACGCCTTATGGCCAGCGTCCGCTCGATCTCGGCGCAGACATCGTCGTGGCTGCCGACACCAAGGCGCCGAATGGCCATTCCGACGTGCTCTTCGGCCACGTGACCAGCCGCGATTCCGCGCTCATTGCCGCCATCCGCGATTGGCGCAAACTGTCCGGCGCCATCCCCGGTCCCTTCGAAGCCTGGCTGGTGCATCGTGGTCTCGAGACGCTGGATGTCCGCTTTGACCGCATGTGCTCATCCGCCGAGACGATTGCGCGGCGCCTGAAAGACCATCCCAAGGTTGGCGCTGTCCGTTTCCCCGGCCTGGAGGGCGATCCCTCGCACAATCTCGCCGCGACGCAGATGCTGCGCTTCGGTTTCCTGATCGCGATGACGCTGGAGTCGGAGGTACAAGCTGAAAACTTCATCGCCAAATGCGCCTTGATCCAGCCTGCCACTTCCTTCGGTGGCGTGCATACGTCTGCCGAGCGCCGTGCCCGATGGGGCGACGCCGTGGAGCCGGGCTTTGTCAGGCTGTCAATCGGCTGCGAACCGGCCGAAGAGCTATGGGCCGCGATCGAGGCGTCGCTCGAC
>JBKJRE010000152.1:0-3743 GCA_046594775.1 Rhizobiaceae bacterium
TCCAGTTCATGATCGAGGAACTGGCCGCCGGCGCGCAGCACAAGCTGCCCTATATCCACGTTGTCGTGAACAACGCCTATCTCGGCCTGATCCGTCAGGCGCAGCGCGGCTTTGCGATGGATTTCGAAGTCAGCCTGGCCTTCGAAAACGTCAACCGCGAGGGCGCTGCCGAAGCGGGCTATGGCGTGGATCACGTTGCCGTCGCCGAGGCCATGGGCTGCAAGGCCATCCGGGTGACCAGGCCGGAAGAATTCGCCGCCGCCTTCAAGCAGGCCAGGAGGCTGATGAAGGAGCATCAGGTTCCGGTGGTTCTCGAATTCATTCTCGAGCGGGTCACCAACATGTCGATGGGCACGGAAATCGACAATATCATCGAGTTCGAGGACCTCGCCGAACACAATGAGGATGCGCCAACGGCGGTAGTCCTGCTCGATTGAATGGACCGCGCAAGTCTCTGACTCACTTTCTGAGGGAACGACCCTATGCCACGGTTTTCGGCCAATCTTTCGATGCTCTTCACCGAGCATGACTTTCTCGATCGCTTCGACGCGGCGGCGCGGGCCGGCTTCAGGGCGGTCGAATATGTCGGGCCCTACGACCACCCGCCGGAGGTGGTGGCGGCGCGATTGCAGGCGAACGGGCTGGAGCAGGCGTTGTTCAACCTGCCGCCCGGCGACTGGGCCGGCGGCGAACGCGGCATCGCGGTGCTGCCTGACCGGATCGACGAATTCAGGAAAGGCGTAGACGCCGCGATCACATACGCCCGGGCGCTGGGCTGCCCGCAGGTCAATTGCCTGGCCGGAATTGCGCCCGGAGGCGTTGACCCGCAAGCCCTGGAGGAGATTTTTGTCGAGAACCTGAAATTCGCGGCTGAACGTTTGGAAAAGGCCGGCATCAAGTTGCTGATCGAGGCGATCAACACGCGAGACATCCCGGGCTTCTTCCTGACCAATTCCCGGCAGGCGCTTGCAATCATCAACCGTGTCGGCTCGAAAAACCTGTATTTTCAATATGATATCTACCACATGCAGGTCATGGAGGGGGATCTCGCCCGCACCATCGAGGCCAACCTCGACCGCATCGCGCATATTCAGATCGCGGACAATCCCGGCCGGCACGAGCCGGGGACGGGCGAGATCAACTATCCGTTCCTCTACGACCACCTCGACCGCATCGGCTACGCGGGCTGGGTCGGCGCGGAGTACAAGCCCAAGGCCGGCACCGAGGCCGGGCTGGGCTGGTTCGAGGCATTCGCGGGCAAGGGGAGTGCGGCGGCATGAGCATGGAAACCATAGGCTTCATCGGACTGGGCATCATGGGCGCGCCGATGGTGGGGCATCTGCTTGACGCCGGTTACAAGGTTGTCATCAGCAGCCACCGCAAGCCCGCGCCGCAAGACCTGGTCGCAAAGGGCCTGACGTCGGTGGACGGACACGACGCGGTCGCAAAAGCCGCCGACATCATCATCACCATGGTGCCCGACACGCCGCAGGTCGAAGAGGTGCTGTTCGGCGACGACGGTGTTGCGAGCGGCCTGTCGAAGGGCAAGCTGGTCATCGACATGAGCTCGATCTCGCCCATCGAGACCAAGGAATTCGCCAAAAAGATCAATGCGTTGGACTGCGATTATCTCGACGCGCCGGTGTCGGGCGGCGAGGTGGGGGCCAAGGCCGCGTCGCTGACCATCATGGTTGGCGGCGACGAAGGGCCGTTCCAGCGGGCCCGGCCGGTATTCGAGACGATGGGCAGGAACATCACGCTGGTTGGGCCCAATGGCGTCGGCCAGACGACCAAGGTCGCCAACCAGATCGTCGTCGCCCTGACCATCGAGGCGGTTGCCGAAGCGCTTGTTTTTGCTTCGAAAGCCGGCGCGGACCCGGCTAAGGTGCGGCAGGCGCTGATGGGAGGTCTGGCCAATTCGCGCATCCTCGAAGTGCATGGCCAACGCATGATAGAGCGCAGTTTCGCGCCCGGTTTCCGCATCGAACTGCACCAGAAGGATCTCAATCTGGCGCTTGAGGGAGCGAAATCCCTGGGCGTGGCGCTGCCAAATACCGCGATGACGCAGCAATTGTTCAATGCCTGCGTGGCCAATGGCGGCGCAAAGGATGATCATTCCGGGCTGGTAAAGGCGCTGGAACGCATGGCCGGACATGAGGTCAACCGTGGATAGATTTCGCTGCTTCAGCCGAGTGTAAACTGAAAAGATCGTTTTCGATCAGTATCTTGTGCCGGAACGAACGGTGTGCGCTCTCGATTTTTATACACAAGCCTCTAGCTGGCGCGACCAAGCCAGCTTTTCGCCGCATAAAGCGCCACGGCCGCCGCATTCGAGACGTTGAGCGAGCGGATGGCGCCGGGCATGTCGAGCCGGGCCAGCGTCGTGACGGTTTCGCGGGTCTTCTGACGCAGACCTTTTCCCTCCGCGCCGAGCACCAGGGCAATTTTTTGCCCTGTGAAAGACTTTTCCATTTCGACCGGGCCTTCCGAATCGAGCCCAATCGTCGCGAAGCCTGCCTGGTGAAGCTCGCCAAGCGCATCGGCCAGATTCCTGACCTCGATCAGGTCGATGTGCTCCAGCGCGCCAGAAGCCGATTTCGCCAGCACGCCCGATTCGGTCGGGCTGTGGCGCGACGTTGTGATCAGCGCGCCGGCGCCGAAGGCGACCGCCGAGCGCACCACCGCGCCGACATTGTGGGGGTCGGTGACCTGGTCGAGCACGACGACGAGGTTGGTATCGCCGAGCGCGTCGAGCGACTTGGGCGTCAGCGGCGGCGCCTCGATGAGGACGCCCTGATGCACGGCCTCGCTGCCGGTGATCTTGTCGATGTCGCGCGGCTCGACAATCTCTGCCGGGAAGGAGAGGGCGGCGATGTCGCCCAGTTCCAGCCGCTCAGCCGCGTTGCGGGTGACCAGCATGCGCGAAATCTTGCGCGCCTTGTTGTCGAGCGCGGCGCGCACCGTGTGGATGCCGTAGAGCCGCACCAGGCCGTCGGGCGCCGGGTCGCCTGCCGCCACCGGCTGGCGTGGCTTGAAGGCCGGCGCCGGCGCGCCGCCGCTCTTCTGGTCGCGATAGGCGCGCCTGAGGTTTGCGTAGTGACTGTCCCTGGGGGTCTTGGTGTTCTTGCTGTCGGTCATCCCGGCTCTATAGCCGCAACGCGTCGCCAAGGATATGGCGAGGATCATGCGGCATTGCGGAATTTCGCCCGGCCGCGAGGTGGTTGCGGTTGACACGTTTCGAGCGTCCCGCCATAAGGCGCTTCGCGGATCGGCAGCCAGTGCCGGCTTCGCGAAACAATGCCTCGTTGCATGGTTCTGTCGGCAGATGGAGGAGTGCCCGAGTGGTTAAAGGGGACGGACTGTAAATCCGTTGGCTCAGCCTACGTTGGTTCAAATCCAACCTCCTCCACCACTGCCGGACGGAAGCCAAAACGATCAAGCGGCCTCGCTTTCGAGCGGCAGCCGTGGCAAGAAGGAACGGCGCGGGTATAGCTCAGTGGTAGAGCAGCAGCCTTCCAAGCTGAATATGCGGGTTCGATTCCCGCTACCCGCTCCAAAACTTTAGCGTTTCCCGAAATTTTTCGCATGTCGTCGCAGCCCATTGCGCGCTGGCCGAAACGGTTCCCGAGTGTTGTCGGGGCCCGAGCCCGGGCGGCGTGCGCGCAACCCGCGGCCGGCCGGCTTCAGTTGGAGGAACCGCAGGCTTTCCCGCGAATTATCGTTGCGCCTCATTGCCTCAGGAG
>JBKJRE010000016.1:0-2959 GCA_046594775.1 Rhizobiaceae bacterium
GGATGGTGCGGCGGATTTCCTCGTCGCGGCCGATCACCGGGTCGAGCCTGCCGGCCCGCGCATCGGCGGTCAGGTCGCGCGCATATTTCTTCAGCGCATCATAGCCCTGCTCGGCACTCGCCGAATCGGCGGTGCGGCCCTTGCGCAAATCATTGATCGCCTGGTTGAGCGCCTGCGCGGTCACCCCGGCCTTGGCCAGGATGTCGGACGATTTCGCCGATTTCTCGACGGCCAGCGCGGTGAGCAGACGCTCGACGGTGACAAAGCTGTCGCCGGCTTTCTTGGCAAGGTCCTCGGCGCTGGTGAAAACCTTGGCCATCGGGGCCGCCATGTACAGCTGCCCCTCGCCGCCCTCGACCTTGGGCAGCGCCTCAAGCGCCGCCTCGACACCGAGGCGAACCGCGTTGGCGTCACCGCCGGCGCGCGAAATCAGCGAGGCTGCAAGCCCTTCCGTATCGTCGACCAGAACCTTCAGCAGATGTTCGGGCGTGAACTGCTGGTGGCTCCGCGAAAGAGCCATGGACTGCGCCGACTGGATGAATCCGCGCACGCGTTCCGAGTACTTTTCGATATTCATGTCTTGCTGTCTCCATTCCAAATCCGACCCGCTTTGCGGCATCGGAAAGGCCAAGGGTGACGGACCCGCTCGAGGAGCCGGGACCAACTTGAACTTGATATGGGTACTGACGCCGATCGGCTCAAGATGCCTTGACCGGGGTCAAGAAAACAAAAAAAGGCGAAGACTTTCATCTCCGCCCTTTTGACAGATGCGAGAGGCAAAGAGCCTAGCTGTCGGCCTCGATCAGCGGCAAACCGGACTTCTCTGGGGCATCGTCCGCCGGCTCCGGCAGAATTCCGCGCGCCAATGTCTGGGCAAGACCGGAATCCGATCCGACCTCTTCTTCCACGGCGGAACGGCTCCGACGCGGCTTGCGCTCGCGACGACGCGGCGCCGCCGCGTCGGTTTCCTGGCCACCCCCGCCCTGATCCTGCGGCTGGCGCTGGCGCGGCGTATTGTTTTCTGCCCTGTTCGGGTTCAATGCCACCTCGGCAGGCATTCCCTCAATGACCGGCTGGGGTCCGTTGCCAGCCATCGATCGAGGCTGCTCGGACCCGCCACCGTTTCGGTTGCCGTCATTATAGGAGAGACCGGCCTGGCCCGTCTGGCCCTGTTCAGTGCCGCCCAGCATAGGGCTGGACGCATTGTCCTGATCGTCGCGATCTTCGTCATTGTCATTATCATCTGAATTGTCGCGCGGGTTTTGCGTGTTCTGAACGGGCAATTGCGCCTGGGCAGCGGCGATGATGCGGTTGTAGTGCTCGGCATGCTGCAGATAATTCTCGGCCATCACGCGATCGCCGGAACTGTGGGAGTCACGTGCAAGCTGCGCATATTTCTCCGCAATCTGCTGAGCCGACCCGCGGATTTTAACATCCGGACCGTTGCTCTCGTAATTGCGGGTAAGGGGATTCGGCCCCTTGCGGTTATTCATGTTGTTATTGTTGTTACCGCCGCCACTATTGTTGCGGCCGCGCATGCGCCTGTTCTGCTGTTGTGGCCTCATCCGACTCTCTTGGGTTTGAAAAAAAATCCGGAACCGGGGCGCATAAGCGGCCTGAAATTCCGTGTTGTTCTAACGGTGTTCGCCCGCGATAGCGTCGGCGTCACATCGATCCCGATCCAGCTACATGTTAACTGCCGGACAATCCCGCACGAAGCCAGGGCGTCATTTCCGCAAGAAGGCAGTATGTTTCAAAGGAAACCGAATTGATAACAGCACTGCCTGCTTCGCCTCATCCGGTGCCGGGACCCTAGCCGTATTCGCCACCCTTGCCAAGCGCTTTTTGCAATGCGCAAAATCGACGTTAACGACGGAAAACCAACACTCTTTCGTGGCCGGCGATATCCTTCCGAACTTCGCCGACGCGATATCCCGCATCCTCGAACAGGCCAGTCACTTCCTCGCGCTGCCCAAGTCCGATCTCTACCCCGACCACGCCGTGATCCTCCAAACAGGCCTCTGCCTGTGAGGCGATTTCCCGATAGGCATCTAGTCCGTCGGCGCCACCATCAAGTGCTTTTGCCGGATCGAAATTCCGGACTTCACCGGGCAAAGTCGCCAGTTCATGTGAAGTAATGTAGGGCGGATTTGAGGCAATTACATGGAATTTGCCCAAGATTCTCGAAAACCAGTCGGATTCGAGTGTCGTGAAGCGGGCCTCGACACCCAGCGAAACGGCGTTGGCGCGCGCCGTCTCAAGGGCATCCGCGGAGATATCGGCGCCGGTCGCCAATGCCGTTTCGACCTCCTTCAGCAGAGCAAGCGCGACAGCGCCTGATCCGGTACCGAGATCGAGGATCCTGCATTCGCCGTGACTTGCCGAAACTTTGCGGACGAACGGCAAAAGCGCATCGACCAATGTTTCGGTATCCGGGCGAGGCTCGAGCGTCCCGGCGGAAAGCCGGAGGCGGTGCCCGTAAAATTCGCGATATCCCAGAATCCGATATACCGGCTCGCCACTGATTCGCCGGGTCAGCGCACGCTCGACGTCAACCGCCGCTTCCTGACCGATGATTCGCCATGGCGTGGAAATCGCCTGCGTGCGGCTTGTCCCTGTATAATGCTCGACGATCAGACGTGCTTCCAGCGCCGCGTCGGTGATTCGCGCCTGCGACAGCGCTAGACGCGAATTTGCCAGCAGTTCTGCCAGCGTCGACCCGGAACTGTCAGTCATTGGCGCCGAAATTGGCCAGCAGTTTCGACTGGTGATCCGAAATCAGCGCCGAAATGATCTCGTCAAGTTCCCCCATCATGACGCGGTCGAGCTTGTAGAGCGTCAGATTGATTCGATGATCGGTCACCCGACCCTGCGGAAAATTGTAGGTCCGGATGCGTTCCGAGCGATCCCCCGAGCCGACTTGCAGCTTCCGGGATTCCGAGCGCTCTTCGTCGGCCTT